>CAZKVA010000030.1:0-14606 GCA_964556035.1 uncultured Actinomycetota bacterium | reverse complement strand
GACAGGCTCCTGGAGTGTATGATAATTATGATAATAGATATAATCACGATCTTTCCCGGTATGTTTGAAAATATCTCAGAATATGGGGTGACTAAAGAGGCATTCTCTAGTGGAGAGTGCATATTAAATGTCTATGACCTCAGGGATTTTTCTGCCGGCAAGCACCGGAAAGTAGACGATAGGCCATATGGCGGAGGACCGGGAATGGTCATGATGCCCGAACCGCTTGACAGGGCATTGGATCATATTAAAAAGAAGAATGGAATAAAAAACACCGGTCTTCAAAAGACAATACTTCTTACCCCCAAGGGAGAAAAACTTTGTCAACCGCGCCTTAAGGATCTGTCTGGATATGAAAACCTTATACTTATCTGCGGAAGGTATGAAGGCATTGATGAACGGTTCATAGAACTTTCAGTCGATATGGAGATATCTATTGGTGATTATGTTCTAACTGGTGGTGAAATACCTGCACTCGTACTTATTGATGGAATAGTAAGGCTTATTCCCGGAGTTGTGGGCAGTGAGAAATCCCTGATTTTAGAGTCCTTTGAGGAAGGACTGCTGGACTGGCCGCAGTATACACGACCTTCTTCATACAGGGGCCTTGAAGTACCACCTGTTCTGCTGGGGGGCAATCATCAGCAGATCGATAAATGGCGGAAAAAAAAGTCTGTAGGTATTACAAAAAAAAGAAGACCAGATTTATTTGACAAAAAGACCTAAATTCATTATATTTTATAAGTTTTATCCAATAAACTTATAGTGGCGGAGAAAAAATATGAACAAAATAGATAAGATAGAGAATAAATTCCTTAAGACTGACCTACCGGTTTTTAAGTCTGGTGATAAAGTAAGAGTAAAAATAAAGATCAGTGAAGAGAACAAGGATAGGGTCCAGGCATATGAAGGAATCGTCCTGAAGACTCAAGGCTCCGGAATCAATAAGACATTTACTGTACGGAAGATATCTTTTAATAATGTCGGCGTTGAACGTACCTTTCTTCTTCATTCTCCGATGATACAGTCTCTTGAGCGAATAAGTGAGGGAATTGTAAGAAGATCAAAGCTCTATTATCTTAGAGATAGAGTCGGAAAAAAAGCAAGAGTCAAGACAAAAAAAAGAACTTGATTTTACATTAGACAGGCTCCTAGATGTCAGAAAACACAAAGGATAATACCGGTAAAGCCAAAAAGATAACCAGGGAAGTGATCGGTTATCTTATTGCCATTATAAGCGCTGTAGTGCTTGCTATACTTATCAGGACTTTCATATTTGAACCATTCATAGTGCCCACACCTTCTATGGAACAAACACTTATGGTCGGGGACAAGGTTATAATAAACAAACTTTCATATAATTTTACAGATGTCGAACGGGGAGACGTCATAGCCTTTCATTCACCGATAGAAGAAGGCAAAGAGCTTGTCAAAAGAGCAATTGCTATCGAGGGTGACGATATATCGCTTACCAGCGAGGGTGAGATCTTTATAAATGGTGAGCGTTTAGACGAGGGCTACCTGCCAGATGGACAGGATATTAAATATCTTAACCAGGTCATAACTGTCGGGGAAGATGAAGTCTTTGTCATGGGTGACAATAGGAACAATAGCTTTGACAGCAGATTTTTCGGAAATATCAGTGAGGATAAGATATTCGGAAAATTTGTGATCATATACTGGCCTCCCTCAAGATGGTAAAGTATTCTGGGGCAGGCTCCTTGACAGGCTCCTAATATTTAATATGGAATTTGAAGAAATTAAAAGGATACTGGGTCTTTGCTGTTTTGAAGACGATCTTTCAATTCTGGGCTACCGGACAATAGCCGGAGTAGACGAAGTCGGGAGGGGTTCACTCGCAGGTCCTCTTGTTGCAGCAGCAGTCATACTTGACAGAAAAAAGATCCTCTTTGAAGGAATAGATGACTCTAAAAAAATATCCGAAAAGAGACGCGAATATTTATATGACCTTATAACGGATAATTGTATATGCTGGGCAGTCTCTGAGGTCGAACCATCCGAGATAGATAGATATAATCTGACAAGAGCCAATATCATGGCTTTTGAAAGGGCTCTTTGGAAACTCAGGATAGGACCAGATATAATACTTGCTGATCATGTTAATGTAAAAGGGATAAGTTCCGGCAATCCCGGGGAGTATCCTGCTGAGTGCCTTTCAATCATAAGAGGGGACCAGCAGAGCGTGTCCATAGCTGCTGCATCTATAGTAGCAAAAGTCACCAGGGACAGGATAATGAAAAATATGTCTACATTGTTTCCGGAATACGGGTTTGAAAATAATAAAGGCTATGGGACAAAAAGACACCTTCTTTCGCTTCAAAAACATGGTCCGACCAATATACACAGATTTTCTTTTAAAGGAGTCTTGAATTAAACCACCAGGCAAGAAAACACTTCTATCCTCAAAATCTATGGGAAATATTGGTGAAGCAGTTGCATGTCTTGCATTGAAGAAAAAAAATTACAGGATAATAGAGAAAAATTTCAATACCGGTATAGGTGAATTAGATATCATTGCATCTACAGACAAAACTCTTGTATTTATTGAAGTAAAAACCAGGACATCTGATGATTACGGAAGTCCTTCTGAAAGCATTGGCACGGATAAGATCTTAAAAATCAGGAAAACGGCCCGCTGGTATCTTACAAAGGAAGATGAAACAGATTTTGAAGACTATCGATTTGATATCATAGCTATTACAGTGAAGAAAAATAAGATCAGGAGCATATCCGGAAAAATTAACCGTGACCGGGCAAGTATCTGTGATATATCAGAAATAGCTGCAGAACTTATAGATAGCTGTACCATCGACCATATAGAAGCTGCTTTTTAGCTATGGATATATAGATCAAGCTCTTGATATAGTTAAAGTCTTTTTTTAATCCATAATAGATAAACAAATTATTTTAATAATTGGTATAATTCTTTTAATTATTTTTATTTTTAAGTAAAGAACATTGCTTAAAGAAAGGCAGATCCCTGATGGAATACTTAAAGTCTATAGATATCAAACAGAATGTCAGTGATTTTGCTGGCATTATCGAGGATAGCTATATCGAAAAAATAGATAGCTATATACAGGATATTGAAGAAAAAACAACCGTAGAGATAGCCGTTGTCACTGTAAAAAGTCTTGAAGGCAGACCCATAGATGAAGTTGCGCTTGAACTTTTTAATAAATTTGGTGTGGGTAAAAAGGATGACAATAATGGGATACTGCTTTTAATATCTGCCGGTGACAGTGAGTTCAGGATAGAGATCGGTATCGGTCTTGAGCGTATATTAAGTGACAGGTTTAATGATAGTCTTGCTAATAAGGTGATCTCCCCGGGCTTTCATAACAAAAAAATCGGACCTTCAATACTAAAGTTTGTAAAAAAGATATCCTCAAAGATCAAAGAAAAAGGATTCTCCGGTCTTGCAATAGTCTCTTGGTTGTCCGGGATACTTTCTTTGATGTTTGGCCTTGCAGGTATTTTCTCCAGTTCTGTGATGGCACTTGTAAGCAATATTGATATAAACAGATTTTCATCAGTACTTTTATTATTTCTAAAGACTTCAAGTCCTGCGGTCATACTTGGACCGGCCGCCATCATTTGCGGGACCATTGACCTTATAAAAGAAGAGGAATATCTCGGGAGGGAAACATATTCTTCAAAAAGCATAGCAGGTATCATACTGGGAGTTGCGGCAATTGTCTTTGTGACAATAATATTTTTCATATTCCCTGCATTTATAAACTTTTTGGCAAAAGTTTTTTCCCTGTCGTCGGGAAGTTACTGATCAGGGCCCGTACAAAATAGATCAATTCATTAAAGAGATATCATTCCAGCTTACAATTATGATAGAAGCCAGGAGCCTGTCCAGTACTAACAGCTGTGAAATAAATATATTATTGTATTTGCATAAATATACAATAGCACATATACTAAGCCTATGTTTTTTAAACTGGACAGCTTTGCACTAGTAGGAATAGATGCAATAAAAATCACCATAGAGGTTCATCTCTCAAGAGGTCTTCCGGGGCTATATATTGTAGGGCTGCCTGGAAAAGCCATAAACGAAGCAAGGCAGAGGGTCCGTTCCGCAGTACTTAATAGCGGTTTTGATTTTCCTGTAAAGAAAATAATAATTAATCTATCACCTGCAGATATAAGGAAAGAAGGCTCATTATATGACCTGCCGATTGCCCTGGCCATTCTTGCCGCGAGCGGACAGATAAGTACAGGCTGTTTTGATGATTCATGTTTTATTGGTGAGCTATCCCTTGACGGAAAGATAAATCCGGCAAGGGGACTGATCTCGATGACAGAAAAAGCAATAGACCTCCGGAAGAAATATTTTTTTGTCCCCGGCACCAATGCGGAACAAGCATCATTTTTTAAAGAGATAGACATAATTGCATGCACTACCCTTAAAGAGACAATAGAAATAATAGATAAGGGAAGTCCCGGAAGGAATGCTTATAAAAAAATATGTCCGGATATAACTGGAAATAATAACCATGAAATGGATTTTTCTGAAGTAAAAGGTCAGTTCAAGGCCAAGCGGGCCATTGAGCTGGCTGCTGTAGGAATGCATAATATACTTTTAATGGGACCTCCCGGAAGTGGAAAGACTATGCTTGCCAGGAGAATAGTGTCAATAATGCCCGGCCTTGACCTCCAGCAATGTATGGAAGTCACTAAGATCCATAGCCTCTGCAATGGACCAAATAATGGAATTATCACAAGAAGGCCATTTAAAAACCCTCATCACACTATTAGCAGGGCCGGACTTATTGGCGGAGGAGCCTATCCGGGGCCGGGAGATATCAGCCTGGCACACAGGGGTATATTGTTTCTGGATGAGCTCTCACAATTCCCATCGCAGCTGATCGAAGACCTGAGGCAACCGCTTGAAAACAGGGAAGTCGTGATCACAAGGAACCAGATGTCATATTGCTTTCCTTCAAACTTCATGCTGGTGCTGGCCACAAATCCATGTCATTGCGGATTCTGGGGGGATACTGAAAACAGGTGCAAGTGCACGGAAAGGGAGATAAAAAGATTCTGGAAGAATCTATCGGGTCCGATAATGGACAGGATAGATATCAGGGTTTTTGTATCAAGACTAAAAGAAGAGGACTATATCAATACAGAATTAGGGGAAAACTCTGAAAAAATAAGGGAAAGGGTAAAGAGGGCCGCAGCATTTCAGATAAACAATGGAAAGGGCAGGAAGATAAAATATAATAGTGAATCTGATGCGGCCATGATAAATGAGTGGCTTAGTGAAGATGAGGGATTAAGAAAGACTGCATTTATGCTGGGGAAAAAGTTTAAACTATCTGCCAGGGGCTTATCAAGCATAATAAAAGTATCCAGGTCAATTGCCGATCTTGAAGGAAGTAAGAATATAAGGGATGAACATATTATGGAAGCTGCAGGCTACAGGGCGATAAAAGTATATGGATAGATCATTAAAAGACATCCTTCATATATTATATGATCTGAATATCGGTACGGTTGACCTGATAAAGCAGTTTAGGAGGACCGGAGATGATATGGGGGCCACTGTCCATTATTTTAAAAATAATAAGGGCTCCGGCACATTGAGACAGCTGGCCTTTGGAGGTTTTGAAATGTATAAGAAAAAAACAGATACAGATGGCGAACCTGCAAGGATCCTCGAATATGTAAAAAGACACAGGCTCGGCATTATGCATATAGGCAATAAAGATTATCCTTCTGACCTGCTAAATATATTTATACCACCTCCTGTACTTTATTACAGGGGTAAAAGACCTGAAAATAAATGCTTCAATATTGCCATAGTGGGAAGCAGGAGATGTTCACATTATGGGAGGGAAGTGGCTGCATATCTTAGCAGGAATCTATCACGGATCGGCATAACTATAGTAAGTGGACTTGCACTCGGTATAGATGCTTGTGCCCACCGCGAAGCAGTAAAAGAAAAAGGAGGCAGTATTGCTGTTCTTGGGAATGGACCTGATATTATTTATCCACCTGAAAACAGGGATCTCTATAGGAAGATCGAGGGGAATGGGACGATCATTACAGAGTTTGCTCCCGGGACCCCTCCTCTCAGGACAAATTTTCCAATACGCAATAGGATAATAAGCGGACTTTGCAAAGGTGTAGTAATAATAGAAGCCGGAGAGAGAAGTGGAGCCATGATAACGGGTGAGCTTGCATTGAGACAGGACAGGGAAGTCTTTGCAGTACCGGGTAATATATTTAGTCCCGGGAGCCGGGGGTGTCATAAACTGATAAAAAGTGGAGCAAAACTTATAGAGGGCATAGATGACATACTTGACGAATTTAAACATCTTTTCAATGAAAAAAGTCCCATAGACAATAAACCATTAGTAGATAAAAGCTATGGGAAACAAAAAGGATATAAGGATAAACAAAAAGAGCCGCCTAAGCTTGATCATCTCCAGTCAAAGATATTTGAAGCAATTGGCTGCAGACCAAAGAGTTTTGATGATATAATCATTGCCTCAGGCCTGGAGGCAGGCAAACTTTTAAAAATATTATTATTCCTTGAGCTGAACGAGCTGATAAGAGAAGATCCAGCAAATTATTATTGCAGATATCGATAAAACATATTAAGATATTTAAATATTTTTAAATGTGGAGGAAAAGCAGATGCCCTTATTCAGAAGAAAGAAAATAGTAAGACCAAAAAATCCACTGGGGATGGCCCTATTCCAGTATGATAAGATAGTCGGGAAAGAACTCTCCGGATTACTGAAGACCCTTTCAGCAGGAAAAAGCGTGAATCCCGGCAGGGCAGGTGCCATACTTGAAGGTTCGATTTACAAGCTTGATTATATATCGGAGGATCTCTCAAGGGAAAACCTGAAGATCGATTACCAATCCGATAAGGCAAGGTATATGATAATCGATTTGATAAACGATCTAAAAAATTATTTTAAAAGGGCAGGAGAAAAAGGTTTTGATGGTGAAATGCTCACAAATGACAGGACCGTTAAAAATCCCGAAGAAATAAAAGCGTTCAGGGAAGCCCTGAAGAAAAAAATGAAGGATATTGAAAGCGATTATACTTAGTGAGCCTGTCCTAAAACTGGGACCTGAGTCTGCAGACTGATATTTTAAAGCAGATCAAGGCATGAGGAAGAAGCGATATAGAATACCCGCGATGACGAAAAACGAAAATATGATTAAAAATAGTGTCTGCCCGAAGGGTTGGACAATAAAGAAGCAATCTGCTGTGTTAGACCTCACATGCAATGCGCTGCATTGCATGGATCGATCTGCCTTGTATCTTACTTCTTTATTGCCCAACAGACCAAAATCCAGTTTTAGAACAGGCTCCTAGTAATGGATCTGGGTGACAGCCTCGAGCTGTATCTTAAATATCTAAGATATGAGAAGAACCTGACCCCCAATTCAATAAGGTCCTATACCGGAGATATCGTGCAGCTTCACAATTTTCTAAGTGACATTAAAAAAATCAATACCACAACACAATTGGAGCTCACTGTTTTTAGGCAGTTTTTAAAATCTATTGATCGAAATAATTATTCAAACCGCACAATACTCAGGAAATATTCTTCACTTATAAATTATTTTCGTTTTCTTGAAGAAAACAGACTTATAGACATACAACTTTCACAATTCATAAGTGTCCCGAGAAAAAGGGAGCGCCTATACACCCTCCTTTCAAAGAAAGAAATGGAAATACTTTTTGATTCTATGGAGGTAGAAGATCATCTTAATAATGGGAAGAATAATACCAGCCTGCAAGCCAGGAATAATTTTATTAGTTTACACAAAAGGAACCGGCTCATAATAGAACTCCTTTATTCAACAGGCGGAAGGGTCAGTGAGATCGAGAGTATAAAGTTAAAGGATATTGATCTTAAAAAAAGCGAGATCAGGGTAATTGGAAAGGGAAGGAAGCAGAGGATAGTCTATATTAATAATAAGTGTCATTACCTTCTTGAAATGTATTTAAAGGAAAGCCGTCCAGAATTATCCCTTAATAATAAAACCGGCATGCATTCAGGTGACATGCATCTTTTACTGAACAGTAAGGGCTGCAGGCTTTCCTCCAGGAGTATAAGGGAGATAGTCAGGAGATCTGTCTTGCGGGCGGGGATCAAAAAAAAGATCACCCCGCATAGCATAAGGCACAGTTTTGCCTCTCATCTGATGGAGGAAGGTGCAGGTATCAGGGAGATACAGGAGCTGCTCGGCCATGAGAATATCTCTACTACGGAGATATATTCCCACCTTGATATCAAGAAGATAAAAGACGATTATAGGCGCTTTCACCCCAGGGCAAAATAAGGTCCGGGAGGTCCTGTGGACCATAATTAAAAATATAGTTGATTATTTGTCCAATAATATATAACATACTTGATTGTACGTTAAAAAAACACACATCACTTGTGGTAATATGGTGCAAAAATTTAATGTTAAAGTGATGGAGGAAAACCATAATTAGGAGGTATTAGCTTGAGCGTTGTTACTATTAAACAACTCCTCGAAGTAGGAGTTCACTTTGGTCATCAGACCAAAAAATGGAATCCCAAAATGAAGAAGTATATATATACTGCCAAAAACGGTATATATATAATCGATCTGACAAAAACCCTGAGATTGCTTCTGGAGGCATATGAGTATGTAAAGAAGGTATCTGCAGATGGTGGTACCATACTTTTTGTAGGTACCAAGAAACAGACACAGGACATAATCGAGAATTCTGCGAGTACATGTGGAATGCCATATGTCAAAAACAGGTGGCTTGGCGGGACACTGACTAATTTTTCGACCATTAGCAAAAGGGTTAAAAGAATAGTCGAGATCGAAGGGATGGAAGAAACAGGAATATTTGAAAAACTTCCAAAAAAAGAAGTAATCGGTATCAAAAAGGAATATGACAAACTGATGTATAATATCGGTGGTATAAGGGACATGAAAAGGATCCCTGACCTGGTATATGTGATCGATCCGAGTAAGGAAGTCATAGCTGTTAATGAAGCCAAAAAACTTGGTATCCCCATTATAGCGATCACTGACACTAATTGTGACCCGGACTTGATAGATTTCGTGATTCCCGGCAATGATGATGCCATACGTTCTTGCGGCCTGATCACAAATGTTATTGCCGAAGGTGTTAAACAGGGTGGACAGGAGAAGATAAAAATGGAAAACAGTCCTGAAGAAAAAGATGCCAATAAACTCGAAAAAGAAAAAAAAGAAGAAGATATTGAAGACGCACCAGAAGAAAATGTCTGGGTTTAATTAGGACAGGCTCCTAGGAGGAATTATGGAAATAAAATCTGAATTGGTAAAAGAATTAAGAATAAAAAGTAATGCCGGTATGATGGACTGCAAAAAAGCCCTGATCGAGACAAAGGGTGATCTTGGCAAAGCGGAGAGCTTATTAAGGGAAAAAGGACTCGCGCAGGCTTCAAAGAAGGCATCAAGGGTAACAAAAGAAGGTGTTGTAGAAAGTTATATACATCATGGTTCAAGAATCGGAGTACTGGTCGAAGTTAACTGCGAGACAGACTTTGTTGCAAGAAATGAGGTATTTAAATCCCTTGTGCATGATATAGCACTGCATATAGCTGCTGCAAATCCAGCATATGTAACTGTAGATGAAGTCCCTGCTGATGAAGTTGAAAAAGAAAAAGAGATATATAAGAAGCAGGCTCTAAATGATGGAAAACCTGAAAAGATAGTAGAAAAAATAGCAGAGGGCAGGATAAGGAAATACTATGAAGAATGCGTCTTGCTCGAACAGGCTTTTGTAAAGGATCCTGATAAGAAGATAAATGAATTGCTTAAGGAAAATATAGCAAAGATCGGTGAGAATATAGTAGTAAAGAGATTCTGCAGATTTGTTCTTGGAGAAGATTAAGATACTGTATATTTTATTTACTTTTATTAATTATTAATAAAATAATATTATCTATTTGCATATGGCTGACTCAAAATACAAAAGAGTTCTCTTGAAGATCAGCGGTGAAGCATTGCTTGGAGATGAAGGCTGTGGAATAGATCCCATTATTACTGCGTCAATAGCAGCCCAGATAAAGGAAGTAATCGATATGGGCGTTGAGATGGCAGTAGTTGTCGGGGGAGGCAATTTTTGGAGAGGGACATCAGCCAGTGCAAATGGTATGGATCGTAATACTGCGGACCATATTGGAATGCTTGCTACCATAATGAATGCCCTGGGACTTCAGAATGCATTAGAAAAAATCGGAGTATTTACCAGGGTGCAGACTGCAATATCCATGCAGGAAGTAGCAGAACCTTTTATCAGGAGAAGAGCTGTGCGCCATCTGGAAAAAAAGAGAGTAGTGATCTTTGCCGGCGGAACCGGGAGCCCATATTTTACGACTGATACAGCTGCGGCACTCCGTGCACTTGAAATAGATGCTGAAATCATTTTTAAAGCAACAAAAGTAGATGGTGTATATGACAAAGATCCACTTAAATATAAGGATGCAAAGAAGTTTGACAGTTTGACCCATACCGAAGTCTTAAGTAAGGATCTCAGGGTTATGGATTCTACTGCGATATCGCTTTGCAGGGAAAATAATCTGCCTATTATAGTTTTTGATTTAACCATGCCTGGAAATATCAAAGGTGTTATAATGGGTAAGAAGATTGGAACTTTAGTATCAAAGGGGTGACCATGAAAGAAAAGATCATATCTGAAGCAAAAAAAAGAATGAGTCAATCGGTAGAAAATACCCAGCATGAATTTAATACAATAAGGACCGGCCGTGCATCAGTAGCTCTTTTGGATAATATCTTTATTGATTATTATGGAACCAGGACACTGATAAAGCATGCGGCTAATATTAGCGTTCCCGAAGCAAGAATGATAGTAATAGCTCCTTATGAACCAAAATTTTTAAAAGATATCGAAACCCAGATCATAAAATCGGACCTGGGTATAAATCCTACAAATGATGGAAAATCCATAAGACTTTCAATCCCTCCTTTAAACGAAGAGAGAAGGCTGGAGCTTGTAAAACTTGTAAAGAAAATTGCTGAGGACGGAAGAGTAGCGATAAGGAATATCCGTAGAGACAGCAATGATGAATTCAAGAAGATGGAATCAAATAGTGATATTACCGAAGATGACCTCAAACTTTCCAATAAAGATGTTCAGGATACAACAGACGAATTTATCACTAAAATAAATAATGCCCTCGAACAGAAGGAAAAGGAAATAATGGAAGTGTAGGTAATATATATTGAGTTTGTTTTCTTCAATATTTGCTTCAAAAAAGTATTCTTCGCAGGACAAGATCATAAAAAGCAATATCCCCAAACATGTAGCAATAATAATGGATGGAAATGGTAGATGGGCTACAAAACGTCATTTACCCCGGTCTGCCGGACACAGGGCAGGTGTGGAGTCATTAAGGGAGATCATAAATGTATCTATAGAGATCGGGGTGGAATACCTTACCGTATATTCACTTTCAAGTGAGAATTGGAAAAGACCAGAAAGTGAGATAAAATTCCTGATGAAGTTGTTTCTTGCAACGATCAAGAATGAATTAAGGCTTCTTATGGAGTATGGGGTAAGACTCAGATTGATCGGTGATAGAAAATCACTGCCACTAAAGGTTGTGAAAGCATATGAAGAAGCTGAGAAGAAGACATCGGAAAATACTAAACTAAATTTTAATATTGCCCTTAATTATGGGTCACGCCAGGAAATTCTTGATGCGTTCAGGGCCCTGGGAGAGAAAATAAACAGCGGTGAATTAGATATTGAAGATATTGGCATAAAAGATCTGTCAGATAATCTTTATACTAAAGATATTCCCGACCCGGATTTTCTCATAAGGACGAGCGGAGAACACAGGATAAGTAATTTTCTTTTATGGCAGATATCCTACTCTGAGCTTTATTTCACGAAAGTCTTATGGCCAGATTTTAAGCGGAAACACTTTATAAAGGCAATAGATGAATACCAGAAGCGGAACAGAAGATTTGGAAAACTTTGACAAACGGAGATATTAGATGATCGTTTTACAGTACCTGCTGGCCATAATCGGCCTGTCTTTAATAATAATAGTCCATGAATTCGGTCATTTCATTTTTGCCAGAGCCGGAAGGATGTATGTACATGAATTCTTTATCGGTTTTGGTCCCAGGTTATTTAAGTTTAAATCTAAAGCCGGTACGGTCTATGGTCTTAAGGCAGTACCTGTCGGAGGTTATGTAAAAGTAATGGGTATGGACCGTAATGAGGTTATCCCGGATGATAAAAGACAAATGTCGTATCATAATAAACCATTCTATAAAAAATTTTTTACAATATTCGGGGGAGCAGGTTTTAATGTCATATTTGCCGTAATACTTATCGGAATATTTCTTTCAATGGGCCTATACGAACCAGGCACTACAATAGAATATGTGCAGCCGGAAACACCTGCTGATATCTCAGGGTTCCAGATAGGTGATAAGGTGACCGCAATAGACGGAGAAAAGATCGGGACATGGGATGAATTTGTATCATTGACGCAAAGTAAGCCCGGCAAAGAGGTAGTCTATACTATAATAAGGGATAGCAGTGAAATAGAAGTAAATCCCATTCTTGATACGGTTGAAGGGAGCGGATATCTGGGAATAAGTCCCGAATATGTGAAAACATATATGAGTTTTCCACAGGTCATAAAGGAAAGCTTCGTGATGACATGGGATATAATAACTACTTATGTTAAATTATTTGGGAAACTTTTTACCGGACAGATTCCATTTGACCAGGCAAGACCTGTATCTCCCATAGGGGTGATCAGTATTTTTCAGCAGTCGATCTCGATGGGTATACAAAACTTCATTCTTTTTCTTGCACTTGTGTCAATCCTGATAGGATTTGGAAATCTTCTTCCGATACTTCCTCTTGATGGAGGCAATATAGTATTACTCATAATTGAGACGATAAGGAAAAAACCCATTCCCCAAAGGGTTCTTGAAGTAGCAAATTCCATAGGAATATTCTTAATGGTGGCGCTACTCATAACTGGTTTTGTATTTGATATTATCAGTCCCTTTGATCTTACTAATATGTAGCTGAAAGTGGATATGAAGATACAGAGAAAAAAAACAAGAAAAATAAAGCTCGGTGGATTAGAGATCGGGGGAGGAAGTCCCATCTCCGTCCAATCGATGACAAAGTCCAAAATAAATAATACTGAAGCAATAAGTAATGAAATAAAGGAACTTATTGATTGTGGTTGTGAAGTTATAAGGATCGCCATTCCGGATAAAGGAGCCGTACAGGAAATAAAGAAACTGATCAATGATAAACTTTTTACAGAGGTCCCGGTTGTAGCAGATATCCATTTTGACTACAGGCTCGCCCTGGAATCCATAGAGGCGGGAGTCGATGGAATAAGGATAAACCCTGGAAATATTGGTGGAGGAGAGAGAACGGCAAAAGTAGTTGAGGCTGCAAAAAATTCTGGTATTGCTATAAGGATCGGGATCAATTCGGGGTCTATTGATAAAAAGATACTTAAGAAAAACAAAGGGATACTAAAGAGTTCAATGGTCGAGAGTGCAATGGAGAATATAAGGATCATGGAAAACTTAAGGTTTTATAATTTTAAGATATCAGCAAAAGCGTCTTCGGTTCTGGACACAATAAGTGTGTGCAGGGCAATATCCGAAAAAACCCAGGTACCACTTCATATTGGGGTTACTGAAGCCGGCCCTATGTTCAGGGGAAGTATCAAGTCATCGGTGGGACTCGGAGTGCTGCTGGCTGATGGGATAGGAGATACTATAAGGGTTTCGCTTACTGAAAGATCACCCGAGGAAGTAAGGGCAGGTTATCTAATACTTTCAAGCCTTGGGCTCAGGGCCATGGGGGTTGATATAATATCATGTCCGACATGCGGCAGGACCAGGGTGGACCTTCCGGAAATTGTAAGAGAAGTTGAATTGATGACGGCCGGGGTAAAAAATGACCTGAAGCTGGCAGTAATGGGTTGCATTGTAAATGGTCCAGGAGAGGCAAAGGATGCTGACCTTGGAATCGCATTCGGAAAAGAAAAGGCAGCATTATTTCTTAAGGGTTCAGTCTTAAAAAGAGTAAGTAAGAATATAATAATAGATGAGTTCAGGGAAGAATTGAAAAAACTAATAGAAACTTAAGGAGAATAAATTTGAAATATTCACAAAGTTTTATTCCTACTTTAAAAGAAGACCCCAGGGAAGCAGAGATAACGAGCCATTCACTGACGCTCCGGGCCGGGCTAATACGGAAAATCGCATCCGGGATCTATGCATTTCTGCCTACAGGTACAATAGTGCTGCAAAAGATCGAACAGATAATCAGGGAAGAAATGAACAGGGCAGGAGCAGTTGAAATATTCCTGCCGGTTATGCAGCCTTCGGATCTCTGGAAAAAATCAGGACGTTGGGATGAGTATGGACCGGAGCTTTTCAGGTTGAAGGACAGGAGTGAAAGGGATTTTTGCCTTGGCCCTACGCATGAGGAACTAATAACATACCTTGCTTATCATGATATAAGGTCTTATAAGGACCTGCCCCTTAATCTTTACCAGATA
>CAZKVA010000029.1:0-14792 GCA_964556035.1 uncultured Actinomycetota bacterium | reverse complement strand
GTCAAGAAATGGTGCCATGGGTGAGATAAAGGGCATAAACCTCTTATCCCATCCAATATCTTCATATATATCTTTACAAAAATCTACTGTCTCCATTATTGACTCCTTTGTCTGTCCGGGTAGGCCCGTCATAAAGTAGAGGTCAAATCTCATGGCACCTTTACCAAATGCATATTTAATGGAATCTAAAAGTTCTTTATTTGAAAATGTCTTACCCATCTTATGTCTTATGCCTTCATCGTGAGAATCGGGTGACATCTCATAACATACATTGGAGAATGTATCTTTAGCCATATCAAAAAAACTATTATCAGGAGGACGGAAGAACTCAAAGAACATCTGTATGTCCTTATTAAGTCCGCTGGCATGCCTAAAGAATTCTTTTACATATTCCGGTCCATTATCATTAAGGTCCCCAAGCAAGAATACAGGGGATTTTATATGCTTCTGTATGACCTTTACCTCTTCTACCAGTTTACCGGGTTCTCTGAAAGCCGGCTTTGAGCGGCATGCAAATTTTTTAAAAGCAGATTTTGAGCCTCCGCAGCCAGAACATTCATTATTGCATCCCCTGACAACGGGGATCGTGGTTATTGGGTATCTGAACCAATCACTAAAAGGTACTATGCTCTTAATATCCCTGTAATTTAGCACTTGCTTAAACATCAGCCTATAATCAAAATCTATCTCTGAAAGATCTGTCGATATATTTGTTAATGGGTTTGCAATGACTTTTTCATTATCTTTCCAAACAAGATTGGGGACATCTCCCAGCTGCGTTAACTTACCTGACCTTATTATTTCCATAAGCTGATAGAGAGGTTTCTCGGTGGAGTCACCTCGTAATATATAATCTACCTGATCAAAATCGATCAGTTCACGGTAGAAATAAGATGAAGAAAAACCTCCGAAAATAACAGGTGTTTCCGGATGGTATTTTTTTATTATTTTTGCTATTTCAGTAGAGCCCTGGCAGTGGGGCAGCCAATGAAGGTCGATCCCGAATGCCCGGGGCCGGAGCTTTTTTATAAATCTCTCAACATCGAAATTCTTGTCATCAAGCATCCGGTAAGCCAGGTTTACAATCCTGACTTTTAGTCCCCTGCGCACCAGGTAATTTGCCATCGTCAAAAACCCGATCGGATACATCTCAAATATCGGTGTTGATGGTACCAAATCGCTCATCGGCCCAAACATTATGCTCTTTTCCCTGAAATCATATACGCTGGGGGCATGAATAAGTATAAGATCTGTTTTCATTTTCTTGGACACACTCCTAAAATTAATATTAAGGAAAATTAATTATCCAGACTTTCAAGCAGTGCTTTTATGCTGGATCTAAACTTGTCAGAATCCAATTCTGATATGATATCACTTAACTTTCTGTCAGTAAAATTTTTTTTAGAAGTAAGATGTGAAGATATTTTTTCAGTTGAAAGGTCCGTTTTGATGGACAGTGTATATTTTATAAGCTCATCATATGTTTTTAGGACCATTATCTGCTTTGCAAGGCTTGAAAACTTGTTTTTTTCTTCCTCCCCGGATTTTTCACCGAATATCTCAAAACTGATATCGAGCGAGATACCACAAAGTCTATTGGCTCCTGCCAGGAGTTTCATACCCACATTATGGTCAAAGCTTGAAGGGCCGCCTCCCGCTTGCAGCAGCTCACCTATTCCCCTGTAAAGCACCAACCTGCTTTCATGCAGTTCTTTAAGTGAGGCAAGTATCCGGTCAAATACATCATGGTCCTCAAACCTTAATAAATATATCACTGCTCTTGAATAAAAAATATCCCCGAAAAGAAGGTCCAGGGTATACTCTTTTTCTATCTTTCCGAAACAGGCATCAGGGCTCAAAAAAGATCCACTGGATTTAAAATCATGAAAAGCAGTTCCAATGGAAAGAAGTTCCAATCCAACTATCAGGTTAATTACCTTTTTTGCTGATTGTCTTTGCCCGGGGTCCATGTCTTTGATCTCATGGTTTTCCTGATAATCTTCCATCAGGAATATACTTTGAAAATACAGGAGGGACCTGTTGTGAAATTTCTTTATATCATATGGGAAAAAGGAGGAAATATATTTTATTTCCCTCCCAACAGTCCTCTCAACTTGCTTTTTGATTGCGGCTTTATTTTTAAGTAAATTAATTCTTTTTCCTTTTATCCAAAACTCTTTGAGCCTTACCTTCGCTTCGTGCGATTGTATTTGGCTCTTTTAGGCTGGCCTTTATCCTGATGCCAATTGCAGAATAAAGTCTGCTCTCAATGGATTTCTCAAAATCTTCAAGATCCATTATCTTATCATGGAACTTATTCTCAGATACTTCCACCCAGACCTCTATGGTATCCATATAATTTTTTGTGTCAAGCACGATAAGGTAATGGGGTTCCAGACTGCCTATATCCATAAGTACTTCCTCGATCTGGGACGGGAAGATGTTTACACCCCTGATTATCATCATATCATCGGTCCTGCCCATAGGCTTGGCCATCCTGACAAGTTTCTTGCCGCAGGCACAATCTTCTTCCATGAGATAAGATATGTCTTTAGTGCGGTACCGGAGGATCGGAAATGCTTTTTTGGTAAGCGATGTGAAGACGATCTCACCCTTCTGTCCGGCTGGAAGGACCTCTCCTGAAGCCGGGTCTATTATCTCTGTCAGGAAATGGTCCTCATTTATATGAAGTCCGTTTTGCTCCAGGCATTCACATGATACGCCCGGGCCCATTACTTCAGACAATCCATAACTATCAAGCGCTGTTATGTGAACTCTTTCCTCTATTTCCTTTCTCATTGATTCGGTCCAGGGTTCTGCACCAAAAAATCCGAGCTTTAAGTGAAGCTTCGCTAGGTCGATCCCTATCTTTTCTGCTACTTCAGCCATATATAATGTATAGGAAGGCGTACAGCAAAGAACCGTAGTCTTAAAATCTACCATCAACTTCAGCTGTCTTTCTGTATTTCCTCCCGAAGCCGGGACCATCATGGAACCTATTGTCTCTGCTGCATCCTGGAAACCAAACCCTCCCGTAAATAGTCCGAATCCATGGCTGACCTGCACAACATCGCTCCTGCGGGTACCTACATCATACATTATCCTTGCCAGCACATCGGCCCAAATATCAAGATCCTCGCGGGTATACCCGACAACAGTCGGATTTCCGGTCGTACCGGAGGAAGAATGTATCCTTACTACATCTTCCGGAGGGGCGCAAAAAAGTCCGAAGGGATAATGCTCGCGGAGCTCCTCTTTTGATGTGAACGGAAGTTTTTCAAGATCTTTGAGGTCTTCTATATTATCAGGATCAAGCCCTGCATCACCGATCCGTTTTTTGTAGAAATCATTATTATCATAGCAGTGTTTAAGAGTAGATTTTAGTCGCTTCAGCTGGACGGCCTTCAGGTCATCCTTTTCCATTGTGGCGATCTTTTCATCCCAAAACTTTTTATCACCCATTCTAAATACTCCTCTTTTCAGGGATGGTTAAATTACCAGGAGCCTATCCGAAAATTGGATCTTGGCTCCTAGAGAGTTTCTCCTTTTCTCTTATCCCATACTCTCTTAGCTTTGCCTGCACTTCTCTGGATAGTCTTTGGTTCCTTTAATTTTACATCTATTTTAATTCCGGTAGTGGAATAAAGCTTATGTTCAATAGCAGATTCGAAATTTTCCAGTTCATTCATTTTTTCGCTAAATATATCTTCAGAGACTTCTATCCACACCTCAAGTGTGTCAAGGTAGTTCTTACTGTCTACTACTATAAGGTAATGCGGTTCTACTTCATGGACCTGCAGAAGTACTTCCTCTATCTGTGAAGGAAATACATTGACGCCCCTGATTATAAGCATATCATCCACCCTCCCCATAGGTTTCGCCATACGGGCATGTGTTCTTCCGCATTCACATGTGGACACATCTATTTTTGAAAGATCCCTGGTCCTGTACCTGATTATTGGAAGTGCTTCTTTGGTGAGGGAAGTAAACACCATCTCCCCGATCTCACCGGGGTTTTTTCTTTTACCAGTCTCGGGGTCTATTATCTCAATAATGAAATGGTCCTCGGCTACATGAAGTCCTTTTTTCTTTTCACATTCACAGGATACGCCGGGACCGATTATCTCAGAAAGACCATAAATATCGATTGCTTCGATATGAAGTCTTGCTTCGATCTCTCTCCGTATTTCTTCTGTCCAGGGCTCTGCACCCATTATGCCGATTTTTAAGGGTAATTTGTTAAAATCTATTCCGAGCTCTTTTCCGACTTCTGCGATATATAGGCCGTATGAAGGTGTGCAGCAGATCACAGTTGACTGGTAGTCCTGCATTATCTTTATCTGTCTTTCAGTATTTCCCCCTGATACCGGCAGCACTGTGGCTCCCAGGAGTTCAGCTCCATCATGGAGGCCAAGGCCGCCAGTGAATAACCCATAACCATAGCTATTCTGTATCATATCTTCATCTCTTACCCCTGTACCATAAAGGTCCCTCGCGATAAGATTTGCCCACATTGAAATATCATTTTTTGTATATCCTACGACAGTCGGGTTACCGGTTGTCCCTGAAGAGGAATGTATCCTCACTACTTGCTTCATGGATCGGGCAAACATCCCGAAGGGGTAATTATCACGGAGATCATCTTTTAAGGTAAATGGAACCTTTTCCAAATCATCCAGACTGTTAAAAGATACCGGGTCGATGCCAGCATCGTCAAGCCTTTTTCTATAAAAGCTTACATTTGCATACACATTTTCCAGGGTCTTTTTAAGCCTTTCAAGCTGCAGCCCTTCAAGTTTTTCCCTGGGGAGGGTCTCTACCTCGGGTTCCCAATAAATACTATCCATAAGATGATCTCCTTGATCTTTAGGAGCCTTAAGCCCAATTCTCAGACAGGCTCCTGGTTTAGAATATTAAGGAAATAATTTCCTTGTAACCTCATTATCTTCAGCTTTTGTAAATGCCGCAACGATAAGTGTGACAATAAAGGAAAGTGGGAGTGCTATAAGGATAGGGTCAACTGCATTCCATGGATATGGAAGCAAGCTTTCCTTACCCGTCATCACTACGACAAGTTTCAGCATCGCTGCATTTGCTTTGTGAACAAAGAACATCCAGAACACACTTGAAACCAGGCCAACTATCATGCCTGAAAGTGCTGCTGCTTTGGAAGTCCTTTTCCAGTATAGTCCCAGTATATACATCGGGAGAAATACTGCGGCGCATACTCCAAAGAATAAAGCTGTACCCCTGGCGATAATAGAGGCTGGCAGATAATACCCGAGAATAACACTTACTATTATACCTATGATGACTCCAAGTTTAGTTACCAAAAGTGTCTTCTTGGAATTACTTTTTTCCTGCTCTGCGGTATCTTTTGTCCCAACACCGATAATGTCCCTGGAGAAAGCTGTTCCCAGGGCATGAAATTGTGAGCTGATCGTTGACATGGCTGCTGCCAGGAGAGTCAGCAGAAAGATATATACAAACCATTGAGGCATGGCCATGTTGATAAAGGTGGGTATTATAAGATCAGTATTACCCCCCGCTTCGGCAATAGCTATATTGCCTGTTGTATTGAAGAAGAATACATTTGAAAGCGAACCTACGATAAAAGCAACACCTGTCATAAACAGTATGAATATGCCGCCGATAAGGATGGCTCTATTGAGGTCCTTATTGCTTTTAACGGTCATAAATCTCACTACTAGCTGCGGTTGGGCAAGTACGCCTATACCGACACCAAGTATTATAGTGGAAACAAGCGACCACCAGAGTGGAGAGCCGAATGCCGGCATTGTGGTCCATCCTTGATGACCTCCCGCTGTCAGGCTTTCGGGCAGTTTTGTTGCAAGATCTGTAAGTGCCTGGTGTGCGGGTGCAATTCCGCCAAGTAACTTATATGTCATCGCTACAAGCGCTATCATACCGATAAACATTATAGTTCCCTGGAGCGCGTCGGTGTACATCACACCTTTTAGCCCGCCAGCTATTACATAAGCTGCGATTATTATAGAGAAGATCGCAAGGGAAAGTACAAAATTAATATTTAGCGTACTCTCAATAAACCTGGCTGCTCCTATAAGTACAACTCCTGTATAAAGTGGCATGAATACAAATATCACTACCCCTCCTATGACCTGGATGGCCCTGGAATCATACCTTCTTCCCAAAAATTCCGGGAATGTGTGTGCATTCATTTTTAGACCCATTTCCCTGGTCTTCTTGCCGAAAAATATGAAAGCTATAGCAATACCTACTGCGATATTTAAGAAGGTAAGCCATAATAGCCCCATACCAAAAACACCTGCCGCTCCACCAAATCCGACTATAGCCGAGGTGGAGATAAAAGTCGCACCATAAGAAATAGCCATTACATATGGATTGACCTGCCTCCCTGCTACCATGAAGTCTCCAGAGGTCTTGGTACCCCTGTAACCCAGATAGCCAAGATATCCTATTACCAGCAGATAGACGATGACTATCACTGTGAATAATGGAATGTTCACTTAGTTCTCCTTTCTTTGATTTTAGTAATTTTACTTCTGGGTTACTTGTCTTTGTTCCACATGATCGCACCGTATACTATACAAAAAACTGTCGATGCGATGCATAGTATATATACCAAAACTATTGACACTCCAGCAAAACCTAACATAGAACCTCCCTTCATTATTTAGTTTATATTAGAAATAAAACCATTTGAGCTTAGCGCCATAAACCCTTATATGGTTTTAAATACTACTTATTTATTATCAGCTACAAAGCTTGATACCGTTTTTCAAAAGGACTTGCTCTGTAGCTACTACATCAACTACACTTAAAACTATCTTTGTTCCTGCGATCACATAGACATAATCTATATTTATTTCAGCACCGGCCAGTGTGTCCAGGATCTTAAAAAGTTCTCCGGGTCTGTCTTCCACTTCCACACAGATAACATCAGCCAGATGTGTTGTATACCCGGCATTCCTTAATCCAGCAGTAGCCCTATCCACATCAGATACTACAAGGCGCAGGATACCGTAATCCCTTGCCTCAGTAGTGGAAAATCCCTGGAGGTTGATATTTTCTTCTTTCAGGATCCTGGTTACGCCAGCTAATCTACCGGTCTGGTTTTCGAGAAAAACAGTTATTTGTTTTACAGGCATTTCTCCTCCTGTTGTTTAATTAAATATTTCTCTGCCTTTATTGAAGGCATCTATATTAACTTTTAATGCACGCTCAGGAACGCTCTCCCTGATCGATTCGAGCCAATATTTTTTCTCTACCGGCAAATACCTTGACAGACTGCCGATAAGGACCATATTCGAAGCTCTTATCTCTTTCAATCTTGATGCTATGTCTGTAGCTTTTACCAATTTGTAATTAGAAGTCACTTTTGATATGCCAGTCAGGATGTCCGATGGATATTTACTTTTACTAAGGTATATCGAGACCGGATAGACTTCAAAATCATTTACCAATAGGAAGCCGCCGGGTTTTAGCATCTCCAAATATCTTGCAGCTTCCAGCTTTTCCAGTGCGATTATAAAGTCGGCTTTATCTATGATAGGAGAGTAGACTTTTTTGCCGAATCTTACACTTCCAACTACGCTTCCACCTCTTTGTGCCATCCCATGGACCTCCGAGACTTTTACATCATAGCCTGCAAGCACTACAGCTTTTGCGAGTACGGTGGTGGTAAGTATTATTCCCTGTCCTCCGACACCAGTGAACAGGACCGAGACTGTCTCTTCCCTGTCAAGCTGTCTTCTGCCATTTTCAAGGTACGCTTCACGGTCCACAGCATTGTCTGCCGCTTTCTGTCCTCCCTGTATGGAGGATACAGATTCCTTAATACTACTATTTATACTATTGTCGTTTTTCATAAAAAATTGTTTTTATATATTAATAAATGTTTTATTATACTTTTGGAGCCTGTCCGAGCTAACTATTTCTTTATTTCTTCTGATATTATTGCATCTTTTTTACATATATCTACACAGACACCGCAACCGCTGCAAAGAACTTCATTGATCGTATAATCCCCATCTTTAAATTCTATTGCGGGACACCCGAATTTAAGACACAATCCACACTTTTCGCATTTTTCCTGATCAATAAATATATCTACTTCCCTGGTCTTCTTCCTGTCAAGAAGAACACATCTCTGTCTTGCTACTATCACAGAAAAATCATCGGCGGCAAGCTCCCGCCTGACCACCTCTTCAAATTTTTTCATATCGTATGGATCCACTACTGTCACACTTCCGGCTCCGACCGCCCTGGCAATATCCTCCGGATTGACTATTTTTGTATCCGATCCCATGAGGGTCTTTCCAACACCCGGATTCACCTGATGACCGGTCATTGCGGTTATTCTATTATCCAGTATGATCATTACACCCCTGGCATTATTGTATATACTATCTATAAGCGGAGTGATACCTGAATGAAAGAAAGTGGAATCACCGATAACCGATACTATCTTTCCCATAAGTGACGGGTCAGCCTTCTCCATCCCTATTGCCTGTCCGACTCCCGCTCCCATACATAAACAGCTATCAAGTGAATCAAGAGGAGGAAGCACGGATAGAGTATAGCAGCCAATATCCCCCATTACTTTTAATCTCAATTTCTTAAGGACACTAAAGACCGGACGGTGCCCACATCCGGCACAGAGGACAGGGGGCCTTAGCGGTATGCTGTTTTTAAGTTCATCGGAGATACTTTGAAGTCTTTCAGTATTCTCCCGGTTTTTCCCTTCAGATATTACCCCGGCATCTCCCATACTTTTTATTCCTGCAGGAAGATCTTGTGCAGCCAGCTTACTGTACAGACTGCCTATCACTGCCGGACTCAACTCCCCGGTCCGGGGGAAGAATTTCTTACCGAAAATAATAACATCAAGCCCCATCTGCAGGATCGCCTCTTCAAGATATGGTTCGAGTTCCTCTATGACGATTATGACTTTCTTATCTTTTGCAAAATCCCTTATTAGCTTATGTGGTACAGGACTTGTGATACCCAGCTTAAGTATGGGGAGATCCTTTAGCCTCTCTTTTGCATACTGAAATACTACGCCTGATGTAATAATGCCAATATCACTATTGCTTTCACCTTCATCCGGCTCAAATATTTTATTGAGTGGACTGTTATTGGAAAGATCTTTCAGTCTGGCCCATCTCTTTAGTACATGATCGTGCCTTATCCTTCCAAAAGCCGGGATCATTACATATTTCTGGCAGTTCTTCTCATATCCTATTGCGGGCATCTCTTTGCGTGGTCCGGTCTCTACCAGTGAGCTGGAATGTGAGATCCTTGTAGTCGAGCGGAGTATGACAGGAGTATCGTATTTCTCGCTTATATCAAATGCTACTCTGACAAAATCTTTTGCTTCCTGGCTATCTGAGGGTTCAAGCATGGGAACCTTTGCAAACTTAGCATAATAACGGTTATCCTGTTCATTCTGCGAGCTATGCATATGGGGATCATCCGCTGAAACAAGCACGAGCCCCCCGGTCACCCCGGTATAGGACATAGTCATAAATGGGTCTGCTGCGACATTTAGGCCTACATGCTTCATAGCTACAAGCGTCCTTGAGCCGGCTATGCTTGAGCCGGATGCGACTTCTAATGCTACTTTTTCATTTACGGACCATTGGCTATAGATCTCAGGATATTTTGATATGTTTTCCAGGATCTCAGTAGAGGGTGTTCCGGGATACGCAGTAGCTACTTTTACTCCAGCTTCATATGCACCCCTTGCAATTGCTTCATTGCCGGTTAAAAGTTTTTTTTCTTTACTTTCTTTCAATAATTATCGCCGGTCCTGTTATTATAGTAATAAATATTTGTAAAATTGCTTTTATTTAAGAAATAAAAAACTTTTATTAATCTAAGAAACAAACACTACTATCGTTATGGAACCATACAAAAATTTAAATTTAAGATTTAAATAATAAGTATATAAATAAACTATTAAAAGTAAAGCATTTATAAGGATAAAATGTCCTTAATTTTATTGGGTTTTTAATATAATATATATCTACAAATGAAAAGTCGTGAAGGAAAAACAAAATTTACCAGGATTCTTAACTACAGATACTTTATTTATATTGGTATCATCATAGCATTGCTGCAATTCTGGGCTTTGAAAAGTTTTTATGAAGAGCAGCAGATCATAAAGCTGCCTGATGACCTTTTCCACGGAGTTGTAGACTTTCCTTTAAGCGAGCTTACTCTTGAATATATCCCGGGCAGCACAGGTGAGGGAGCCTTATCTGATGATGGCAGAGGTGATAATGATGAAACCCTGGCAGAAGGGGAACTTGATGAAGACGATACTTCAGCAGATACAGAAAGCTCAGAAACTGAGGGTCTTGGGCTTTCCGATATTCAAAAACAAATAATTTTAAGGCTTTTAGAACTTATAGAGGAAGATATTACATACGGCTATGAGACCTTCCCCGACAGCGGTTATCCCACAAATAATGTGTGGATCTCCACAGATGTCATCTCAGTTGTCTTAAATGATGCTGGTTTTGACCTGATGGAACTGATATATAAAGATATGTCGGAACATAAGGATGACTATCCGATGGATATAAAGGAAAGAAAGCAAGCTATAAAATACATCGACTTCCGTGATGTGTTTTTCCAGGAACAGTTTTTCAGGAGACATGCTCTTGAACTTCCACTTGAATTTGAAGTAGATGACCCGAATAATATAATACTCTGGCAGGCAGGAGATATCCTTTATTTTCAATTCGATCCTGATAATCCATATAAGGATCTTGGAGGTTTTGTGTCACCCCATAAAAATGAGGACGGTATACCTCTTGTCGTAATGATATCCGCTGAATTCGGGGGTATAGGTGAAGTCGACGTCCTTAAGGAATATGATATAGTGGGACATTTCCGCTATCCTCCGCTTGAGCTTGATATAGATTAAGTAATATCTTCACGGAAATAAATTATACAAAAGTATATGATACACCACACTCTGGGAGCCTGTCCAAGATCAATTCATTGCTATTAGTGCTCTATTTATTTTCCCTTTTAAAGAATAGGAAGGGATTAAAATTTGTCTTCTTGTCATAATAATCCACACCCTCTGCCCTCTTCAATGTATTTACTATCTTATAAGTCAAAGGTGTAAAAGCTACCTCCAGGAGTACCTTAAAAATATAGTTTGATACTATTATTGCCAGCAGCAGGCTATCTGAAAATACCCCGTAAAAAGCTATTAATACAAATATCAGGGTGTCTATTGCCTGGCCGGCAATTGTAGAACCAATGGTCCTTGCAGCGAGCCATTTTCCCTTAGTAAAAACTTTCATCTTTGCAAGTATAAAGGAATTTGAAAATTCCCCAGCAAAATATGCGATGAGCGAAGCTGTGACTATCCGCGGGGTCTGTCCAAGTATTGCCATATAGGCTTCCTGAAGCTCCCAACCCTCCGCGGGACTTATGAGGCCTACAAGACCCAGAACAAGAGACATGACCATAGCGCTTAAAAACCCGATCCAGATCGCTCTCCTGCTTTGCCTGTATCCATAGACTTCAGTAAGTATGTCCCCAAAGATATATGAAAGAGGAAAAATTATTGTCCCCCCGTCAAAAGTAAACCTCCATATATCGACTATCTTTGTCGAGGCAATATTTGAGATCAAGAGAACAGCTACAAATAATCCCACTATAATATCAAAATACCTGTAATTCTTGATCCCTGTCACCTGTCCGTTCAATTCATACCGTCTTTCCTGGCTTTCTTGCATTGAACACGATAAAAGATCCCAGCCCAAAACCCTTTTTAGCTTTTTCAATCTCCCTTATATCAGAGATATCTTTAAAGATAGTCTGCCTGAATTTAAAATCTTTAAAACCTTATTTTTCTAAATTATTGGAATATTTTCGAAAAGCCCAACTTTAGCCATTAATACAGATTCTTTCAATTCTAATGACTATTTATAAATTCTTATTATTAAAGATTATTCAGAAAACAATCCCGTTAATTAAAATACATATTATCAGCAACTATATACTGAAAATTCTGACCTTCTACTTCATTTGGCTTTTCATGTTTAATAAAATCTTTTAAGCTTTCGGCATCCTCTCTTAATTCTCTTGACAATAGCATATCCATCGCACCAGCAAGGGCACCATTGCCGAATCTTATGAATTTACTCTTATTTACCTGTGGGAGAAGACCTATGGTCATAGCATTATCTATGTTCATATAATTTCCGAAAGCTCCTGCAAGATAAATTCTGTGAATATCCTGAGCAGTAGTACCAAAATATTTAATCAAAAGATCCTGATCTGTCCTGAGACCCGCTTTGGCCATTATTAGCTGGTTTATATCATCCTGGGAGATATATATGTCTTCATTTATATAGTAGTCTTTTTCAATTCTTGTTCTTGAATTCATGATACCATTTTTATAAAGCTCGGCCAGTAAATCAATAACCCCTGATCCACATATTCCTACAGGCGGCTTATTCTCTAGTGTTTTGTATTTAATCTTGCCATCATTTATCCTTACCTCTGTTATGGCTCCTGCTATTGCACCTACACCGCAGCTTATTTGATATCCCTCATAAGCACCTCCAGCGGCACATGAAGCAGTAAACATCTTTTCTTTATTTCCAATAACAATTTCACCATTGGTGCCAATATCAACAATCATGGTAATCTCATTATTCTTGTAGATCCTTGAAGCTATGACATCTGAAAGACAATCTGCGCCAGCATGACCGCCAATAAGGGGAACACCATATACCATTGCATTCCTATTTACTTCCAATCCAAGCTCTCTTGCTCTCTTTAATATTGATTCTTTGCTTGTGGGTTCAAAAGGGATAAGACCAAGATTTTTTACATCATTTTCAAAAAAGATCTCCCTCATAGTGCTATTACCAACTACCACAATATCGTAAATATTATCCCTTATAGACCCCGATACCCCTGTTGCTTCCTTTTCCAGTTTTGCAAGGCTTTCATTGATACCTGAAATAACAACATCCTGTATCTCTTTTAAGCCACCGGGTTTTTCAATGGTATAACCTATCCTCGATATAATATCATTGCCATAGGTTATCTGTGGGTTTTTAAAAGCAACAGGATTATATATATTTTCACCCGATTCCAGATCCATAACCTGCATTACTACAGTAGTGGTTCCGATATCAACAGCCAGCCCATAAATCTTACCATTGTAATGGCCGAGGTCTATTTCACCTTTATACAAAACCCTATCTTTTATCTTTTCTACAGAAGGATTTAGTTCTGTATCTCTCTTAATAATGTCAGTAAGTATGGTATATTTACCAAAATTTGACATAAATATACTTATATCTCCCTGTTCGTTTATCACCTTTGCCTGGCTTGCAAGTCTTTGCCCTGGTTTCAGTTTGCCTTCAGAAAACATTTTTTCTTCATTTTTACTTAAGGGATTAAGCAGGTTAATTCCTTTTTCTATCCTGACAATATCTTCTCCAGGCTCTGAGTCGATTTCTATTCCCCCTATTTTATCTATGTGGCTCAACACACTTCCCCCCACCATTAGCCTTATACCTTCTTTTCTTCCCTTCATATATTGAGGAAAAAACATTTTTCCCATAATGAATATCTCCTAACTATTATGCCCAAGCTCACTAGAATCTATAAAAATATCCTATATAAACTTATTATTAAATACTATCTTTTATTATAGCCCTGCTTCTAAAAAAATAATCTCTCGCTGTTCCTTTTTAACTCTGACTCATTAAGGACTATTGTGAACATACACCCATAATAATAAAAAAAGAGTTCATCCGCAACTATATTAACTGCTTAAAATAATATACTTAAAAGGAAGTGCTTGATACACGCTTCCCTTTTGAAAAATAAAACATGGAGAAAATACAGGATATCCCAATCCTGCAGGAAAGTTATTATGATAAGATCCAGTATTTAGATGCTCGTAAGATTTGTGAACATCTAGAGGATAATACAAATAGCATGAAAGATGCATTTAATCAGTTCTTTTAAAATCAATATGTGGTGTTTTCTTTACCATATGCAAAAATAATCTTTATTCTTTTGAAATACTGATACATATTGAGTTATAATGATTATAGAAAGACAACCATTTAGTAGCAACGGGGGTTTAAAAAATGGATAATGATAAAAATTTTAATAAAAATTATATCGGATTTATAGCAGGAGGAGCTGTACTCGGAGCCATTGCCGGTTATATTGTAAAAAAAGTGGGACCGAAAAATATAATGAATATGGTAAAACAGAAAGATATCATCCCACCTTCTATTTCCAATATAATAAATAAGTTTTCATCCCGCAGGGACTCAGAGCAGTAAAAGTTCCCTTATAGATCTTTAAGCACACAAAAGCTCTTCCACTTTTTAAGGAAGGGATTTTTATTATGATATATGATTATCCATACGCCTGTCCGGGAATTGGATCCTGATTCTATTTTTTCCTTGGCATCTTTTTCATGACTACGAAATAATAAACGATTGCTGCGATCCACCAGAAATTTACTATAAAAGTAACAATAAGCACTACTAGCCAGATGATCCTGGTGTTTTCCGTTGCATTTGGAAATTCATCACTGCCTCTTTTTGCAACATCTACAAGGGCCACGATCCAGAGTATAAAAAGGAGTAAAAAGATGATGCCTATGATACCGCCGCACACAAACAGGAATACTATCATCCCTGTGCCTAAAGCTTCCTCAGTGGTGCAGCCCGTTACCATGATTACAAGCAGTGCTGCCAGAAGTAAGACCGGTAGAAGTTTCTTCATTT
>CAZKVA010000028.1:0-14961 GCA_964556035.1 uncultured Actinomycetota bacterium | reverse complement strand
TATGGAAGCAAATTCCAGATAGTCAAAATACACCATTACACCCAAAAGGGCAGTTATTACCACAAAGAATATTGATATGACTTTAAACTGTTGGCTAAGATAAGCCCTGCTGCCAGCAGCTATGGCATCAGATATCTCTATCATCCTCTCTGTTCCCCTACTTTTCTTAGATACCAGCCTTTCGAATATTATAGCCAGTACCAGAGAAATAGCAGAACCTATGAAAGGAATGATCCTAAATAGCATTAACTCAGACACTAAATACCTCCCTTTTCATTTCTAAAAATTTTTATTAATTAAAAAACCCACAAAATACTCTGATTATTTTACTTAAAATAGTATTATTAGGCAATGAAAAACATCAAATTTTAGTATCATCATTTCGTGCAAATTAATGCACTTTAGCGGACTGGTTTGAAATCGGACCATGGACAATAGAACATAAATATTAAAAAGGAGCACTTTTGCTTCTTCTAATATAGATCTGGTCAACCATGGCTCTTTCAGGTAATTCCAGCAAGTGAAGCACTGTATCTGCTATGTCTTCCGGTTGCATGAGAACCGAAGAATCCAGGTCTGGACGGGCCTTTCTGATGAGGTCCGTATCTACTCCACCCGGAAGAATAACTGATACCCTTATGCCGTGTTCGGCAACTTCTGCAGCCAGGGCCTTAGTCAAACCCATCACCCCGTGTTTTGCGGCAGTATAGGCAGTCTGTTGGGGATAACCTTTAAATCCTACTACACTGGAGATGTTTATTATATACCCCTTCCCGGCAGGAATCATCATTTTCAGAGCTTGCTGGCAGCAAAAATAAACTGCACGGAGATTTATATCGATCAGCATATCAAAATCATCAATAGAAAAATCTACGATATTTCCTGATTTCACCGCTCCTGCATTATTTATTAATATGTCTAATTTTCCAAAATCATCATATATATTTTTGAAGAGATCCTGGATATCGCCATCCTTACAAAGATCGGTGGGATAGGCTCTTGCAAAGCCTCCAGAGCTATTGATCTCATTTTGCAGATCACCTAAAAGCTTTTCCGATCTTGCAGCCAGCAATACCTTTATGCCTTTTGCCGCAAGCACCAGACTTATGCTCCTGCCAATCCCCTTGCTTGCACCAGTAATTAATGCGATTTTGTTTTTTAATCTGGTTTTTATTTTGATCCCCTAAATTATTAGAGCAATATTATTTTGTGTTTTCATTTATTTTAAAAATTTTTTATTTGTATTTTTAATTAACTCTTCAATGATCTGCTTACTTTTATTAAATTTCTTCTACTTATTCCCCTTCTCCAGATGCATAAGTCCATATATTATGGAATCTTCGAGAGCCTGCCAGCTTGCATCAATAACATTTTCTGATACACCTATAGTGCCCCAGGTCTTTTCTCCATCAGATGACTCTATTAAAACGCGGACAACAGCCGAGGTACCTCTTTTCTGGTTTAGGACCCTTACCTTGAAATCAGTAAGCTCGATCCTGGCAAGGCCCGGGAAACAGCTCTCTATGGCTTCCCTTAAGGCACCGTCAAGTGCGCTGACAGGTCCATTACCCTCTGCTGTTTTTATGATCCTTTTCTTTCCGACACGAACCTTTACCGTTGCTTCTGACATCATCCCGCCACTAGCTGTCCTTTCATTTAATACCCTGTAGCTCTCAAGTGTGAAAAATCTGCTTTTCCTGCCGCCTGCTTCTTCCACAAGCAGCTCAAAACTTCCATCTGCAGCCTCGAACTGGTATCCTTGATGCTCAAGGTTTTGTATCTTTTCAAGTATTGTGCTTACAATTTCTACATCATCCTTTAAGTCTATTCCTAATTCTTTAGCTTTGAGGATTATTGATTTCTTACCTGACAGTTCAGACACAAGTATCTTTCTGGTATTTCCTATTTCTTCCGGTTTTACATGTTCAAAAGATTCAGAGATCTTGCTGACACCGCTTGCATGCATCCCGCCCTTATGTGCAAAGGCAAAACGCCCCACAAAAGGCTGGTGGTTATTAGCTATCTGGTTTGCGGTCTCACTGACAAAACGGGAAAGATTTGTTATATGTTTCAGATTATTTTCTTTAAGGCATGATTTTCCAAGTTTTATCTCAAGATTGGGTATTATTGTACACAGGTCAGCATTCCCGCATCTCTCACCATATCCATTCATAGTTCCCTGCACCATTACTGCACCTTTTTCCACAGCTATTATGCTGTTTGCATCTGCACAGCTGCTGTCATTATGAAAATGGGCACCCAGAGGCACATCGATACGGGTTTTTACTTTTCCTACTATTGCTTCAACTTCCACCGGAAGTATCCCCCCATTTGTATCACAAATAGATATAAAATCAGCACCGGCATCACCGGCAGATTCAAGAGTCTTTAAAGCATATTCAGGATCTTCTTTAAAACCGTCAAAGAAATGCTCTGCATCAAAATGCACCTCACTGAAATACTCTTTAAGATACTTTATTGTATCAGAGATCATGGACAGATTATTTTCCATTGTAGTCTCGATCACTTTTTCGACATGTACTTTTGATGACTTTCCTACAACGCAAACACCGTCTGCTCCGGAATCAATAAGACTTTTTAGGTTTTTATCTTTCTCTACCTCCGCATCTTTATATCTTGTCATGCCAAAGGCTATTATTTTTGAGTATTTGCATTTATGTGACTTTAGCTGGTCGAACAACTGCATCTCCTTTGGATTTGATGCCGGAAATCCAACCTCTATATAATCTATTCCAATATCATCAAAACGTTCGATAAGCTCCAGTTTATCCTTTACCGAAAATGATATATCGGCCCTCTGGACCCCGTCCCTGAGCGTGGTGTCATAGATATATATTTTATTCTGTTTTTTAGCTTCCTTTTCTATCATCCGGACCACTTTCTAAAAGTTTCTGATTTATCTTGATTTTCATTATTTTGTTCTGCCATATAAATCACTGGCTAAGACATATACTTCATTTTAACTTTGCCAGCTGTTCTTTCGTGTACTTCATGTAGCCTCCGCTTGCAATGACTTTCTGTATGAAATCAGGCAGGGGCGGGACCTTAAATGTCTTGCCTGTTGTAATATTTTTTATCTCGCCATTACCAAGGTCTATCTCGACTTCGTCCGTATCTTTTATACTCTCGCTTGCTTCAACACTTACAAGCACTGGTAGGCCGGTATTTATCGAATTACGGTAGAATATACGGGCAAAGGATTTTGCAACAATAGCCTTTATGCCGCTTGCTTTTATTGATAATGGTGCATGCTCCCTTGAAGAACCGCAGCCAAAGTTTTCACCACCTACAATTATTTTTCTTTCTTTTGCTTTCTCCTTAAAGTCCCCGTCAAGATCCTCAAAGCAATGCGATGCAAGTTCGACCTCATCGATAGTATTTAGATACCTTGCAGGTATTATCACATCCGTATCTACATTATTGCCATATTTAATTACTCTGTCCTTTATTATCACTATATAACCTCCCCCGGTACTGCTATTCTTCCGGCTATTGCAGAAGCGGCGGCTACTGCCGGTCCGCTTAAATATACTTCGCTCTTTGGATGTCCCATTCTTCCCACAAAGTTACGATTTGTGGTTGCTACCGCTCTTTCTCCTTCAGCAAGTACTCCCATATGGCCGCCCAGACACGGGCCGCATGTAGGGGTACTGACTACGCATCCTGCATTAATAAATATCTCAAGTAATCCTTTTTTCATTGCTTCAAGGTATATTTTCTGGGTAGCAGGTATTATTATTACCCTCATACCCTTACTTACCTTTTTACCTTTTAGTATTTTTGCCGCCATCTCAAGGTCCTCCATCCTGCCATTTGTACAGGACCCTATGACTACCTGATCCAATTTAATGTCTCCAAGATCCTTTGCATCTCTTGTATTCGAAGGAAGATGAGGTGCTGCGACCTGAAGATCTATATCCGCACAATTTATCTCATAAGCTTTTTCAAAAAAAGCATCTTTGTCACTTTTAAATATTTTATACCCGGTTTTTCCTTTTGATCTCATATACTCTTCCGTCTTTTCATCTACTTCAAATATCCCGAATTTCCCACCGGCCTCGATAGCCATATTTGCCATTGCAAACCTTGAATCCATGGATAATCCTTTTATAGAAGGTCCTGAAAATTCCATGGACCTGTAAAGTGCACCATCAACCCCTATCATCCCTATTGTGTAAAGGATGAGATCCTTTCCTGTTACCCAGTTTTCCAGGCTGCCATTATAGACAAACTTCAATGTTGAAGGTACCATAAACCATGATTTCCCAGTGGCCATCGCTACTGCTACATCTGTACTCCCTACACCTGTAGAAGCGGCGCCAAGAGCACCATAAGTACAGGTATGAGAATCTGCCCCGATCACAAGATTGCCAGAAAGGACCAACCCTTTTTCAGGTAGAAGGACATGCTCTATGCCCATTTCTCCTATCTCAAAGTAATTTATTATGTCCTGCTCACCTGCAAAATTCCTGAGGATCTTGCATTGCTCTGCCGATTTTATGTCTTTATTCGGGGTGAAATGATCCGGCACCATAACTACTTTTGTATTATCAAAAACCTTACCAGTTCCAATTTTCTTAAACTCTTTTATTGCAAGGGGCATCGTTATGTCATTGCCGAGAACGATATCGACAGATGCATTTACTATTTCCCCTTCTTCCACGAACTCTTTTCCGGAATGATCTGCCAGTATCTTCTGGGCCATAGTCTGTGGTCTCTTGCTGTCATTCAATTTTTTCTCCTTTACTTCTTAACTACTGGCTTTTAATCTATTTGCTGCATCAATATATGCTTTTATGCTTGCTTCCACAATATCAGTCGAAATACCGCTGCCCATCACTTCACTGCTGCCGGTCTCTACAATTATTTTTACCTGCCCGATAGCATCCTTCCCCTCGGAAACGGCCTCTATCGCATAATCTACAAGAGTGGTGCTTTTACCTGTTACCTTATCGATTGCCTTAAATGATGCATCGACGGGTCCATCTCCTTCGGCAGAAGCAGTCTTTAATTCGCCGTTCACCTCGATCTCGACTTCTGAACTGGCAATTATGCTCGAACCGCTTTTTACCTTATAATCTTTAAGCTGGTAGTATTCTTCGACTTCCCTTATCTCATCTTCAACTATCGCCCTGAGATCCTGCTCATTTATTGCACCCTTCTTTTCAGCAAGGCTCTTGAATCTTTCAAATGCTTTTTCAAGATCCTCTTCCCTTATTTTTATTCCGATCTCTTCAAGCCTTTTGATAAATGCATGCCTGCCCGAATGCTTCCCAAGAATGAGTTTTGATTCTTTAAGGCCTATATCCTCGGGCCGTATTATCTCATAAGTGGATCTGTCCTTCAGCATTCCGTCCTGGTGAATACCAGCCTCATGCGCAAATGCATTTTTTCCGACTATAGCTTTATTTGGAGCGATCACATAACCAGTAAGAGATTTTACAATACTGCTTGTCCTGACGATCTCTTCTGTATTGATATCGGTATATACTCCCAGGTCCTTTTTACGGGTATCTATGATCATGGCGATCTCTTCAAGGGATGCATTTCCTGCCCGCTCACCAATACCATTTATGGTACACTCTATCTGCCTGGCCCCATGCTGGACGGCCATGAGGCTGTTTGCCACTGCAAGGCCGAGATCATTATGGCAATGCACGCTCAATATTATATCCTCGATACCTTCAACATTAGCATATATATGATCTATCAATCTGGAAAACTCATCCGGAAGAGCATACCCTACAGTATCAGGTACATTCAGTATTCTGGCACCGTTCCTTATGGCAACACCGAACATCCTGCAAAGATAATCCCAGTCACTCCTGGTAGCATCCATAGCAGAAAATTCCACCATGTCGGTATGCTGCCTGCTTCTTTTAACCGCCCTTCCAGCCATTTCGAGAGCTTCTTCCCTGGTCTTTTTAAACTGACGCTTGAGATGGATATCAGAAGAAGAAATAAAGGTGTGTATAACCGGTTGTTCCGCACCCTTCAAAGCTTCTCCGGCAGAATCTATATCCCTGTCATTTGCCCTGGCAAGGGCTGCTACGGCCCTGCCTCTTACTATCTTCGATACTTCCCTTACTGACTCAAAATCGCTTTCAGATGAGATAGGAAATCCTGCTTCTATGATATCGATATTCAACCTGGAAAGCTGTTCTGCTATCTCCAATTTCTCTTTAACATTTAAATGTATGCCGGGAGCCTGTTCCCCATCCCTTAAGGTCGTATCAAATATATAGATCTTATTTTTCATCTCAACCACATACTCTGTTTCTTTTTATTACAGGTTTACTATTTTAATATTCTTAAATCCGGTATCTTCACTGAAACTTATAATCATCTCATTTGTAACCTCGCTGTCAAGATTAAGCCCCATTACGGCGAAACCGCTCATCTTTTTCCTGCCTACGTGCATTGCGGCAATATTCACATCCAGTTTCCCAAAAGCTGTACCTATCTTGCCGATCTGGCCGGGTACATCATCATATCTAATAAATGCCATATGCGCTGAAGGCACCATATCTATCTCAAATTTATCAATAGCAATAAATCTTGGCACATTCTTTTTACCGGTCACAGTTCCCGAGATCGAAAGTCCGCTGTCCGGACCATTTCCATTAACAGTGATAAGATTGACATAATCACTTGACTGGCTACTTTTCTCTATTTTTACCTTAAGTCCCGCTTCCCTTGCAATGAGGTCCACATTTATCATGTTCACACTTTCTTCAGTATATTTTTCAAATATTTTTACAAGTATCATCGAAGTCAGCACTCTTATGTCATATTCAGATACTTTCCCGTGATAACCAATATCAATACTATCCATATTTCCCTCAAAAAGGCTGGTAAAGAGATTTCCCATATTCTCCGCAAGATCAAAAAAGGGCGATAGCACTTTCATTTCTTCCGGTCTTATTGCGGGTGCATTTACAGGAAATGCTGCGGTCCCGCCATTAAGTACCTCTATCACCTGATCAGCGATCACTGTTCCCGCACGGCTTTGCGCCTCTTCCGTAGCTGCCCCCAGATGAGGGGTGCACACTACTTTTTCCATCTTGAATACAGGAGAATCAATACATGGCTCCGTTTCATATACATCAAGTGCGGCTCCGCCTATCTGGCCATCACTTATAGCTTCAGCCAGGTCCTTTTCCACCACTATGCCACCCCTGGCAACATTTAAGATTATGGTCCCTTTTTTCATCTTATTAAACTGCTTTTTATCAAACATGCCTAATGTATCTTTATTTTTAGGAAGATGGATCGAAATAAAGTCAGCAACACTATATATATCCTCAAGTTTATTTGCTTTTACTATTCCCAGCTGCTTGAACCTGTCTTCAGAAACAAAAGGATCGTAAGCTGATACTTTCATACCAAGACCAATCACCTTTTTAGCTACAAGACCTCCTATTTGTCCAAAACCTACTATACCAAGCGTCTTTCCTTCAATCTCAATACCCTTGAATTTTGATTTCTCCCATTTTCCTTCCTTAAGAGAATAATTGGCCTCAGGTATTTTACGAGCCAGTGAAAGCATCAGTGCAATAGTGTGCTCGGCAACTGTAACTGCATTACTCGCAGGGGCATTGACCACGATAATTCCTTTTTTTGTTGCAGCTGGCAGATCTATATTGTCAACACCGATACCGGCCCTCCCGATGATCTTCATATTGTCCGCATTCTCTATGGTATCAGGAGCAAGCGTGGTAGCACTCCTTATTATTATGGAGTCATATTTTCCTATATCTTCTTTTAATTGTTCGCCAGCGAGACCTTTCTTCTCCACTACATCAAAATGTTCCCTTAGTTTTTTTATTGCTTCTTCAGCAAGCCCGTCTGTAATAAGTACTTTTTTTTTCATTTTATTCACCATCTGTTTTTTCTTTATCTAGATAATTATTCTCATTAAACACTTTCTGCGCGGCAGTTATGCCTGCTCCGATCTCAAAGTCATAACCGAGGTCAGCCAGCGTCATCTCCAGGGCAGAGACCGCAGTGATGACATCAAACATTCCGACATATCCCAGATGGCCGATCCTTATTATCTTCCCTGTTATTTTACCCTGGCCCCCAGCAATGGTAACACCGTATTTTATACGCATTATCTTTACAAGCTCTTTGCCGTCGATTCCTCCTGGTACTTTGATAGCTGTAACCGAAGAACCTCTTTGGTCCGGTTCTGTCACTAAAAATTCAAGTCCAAGGGCTGTGGCTGCTTCCTGTGTTGCCTTTGCAAGTACCCCATGTCTCTTGAACACATTCTCAGGACCCTCCTCAAACAGGAGATCGAGAGCCTTGTTCATTGCCACAATTATTGAAATACCCGGGGTCCATGGGGTCTGGTTTTTTTGAAGAGCGACTTTTGCGGCCTTCAGGTCAAAATAGAATTTGGGTATATCCGAGATTTCAATGGCCCTCCAGGCTTTCTCGCTTATACTCACAAACGCAATACCTGTCGGTGCGCTTATACCCTTCTGTGAACCTCCTATGACTATATCTATACCCCAGCCATCTGTATCAAAATCTGAAGCTGCCAGTCCACTTATTGCATCTACTATAAAAAGCGCTGGATGATCCTTTACGATTTTGCCCATTGCCTCAACATCATTAAGTGCTCCTGTTGAAGTCTCACTGAACTGGACCATAACTCCCTTAATATCTTTTTCCTTATCCAGGATCTTTTTAATATCTTCAGGATCCGCTACTTCTCCCCAGCCGTAATCAAGGGAGATGACTTCAAGGCCATAAACCGAACTGATCTTCTTGAATCTTTCCCCGAAGTTTCCTATGCTTGCCACAAGCACCTTGTCGCCTTTTTTGAAGGAGTTTGTAATGGCCGTTTCCATTGCGCCGGTGCCAGAAGAAGTCAGGATAAAAACATCATTTTTTGTTTTTAAAAGCTTCTTTAGCTTCTCAGTGGTCTCACCGAATATTTTTCCGAATTCCGGAGACCTGTGATGCATTAGAGGTTTTCCATGCTCAATAAGAACATCTTCAGATATCGGAGTCGGCCCCGGTGTCATAATATACTTTTTTAACATTTCTTTCCTTCTTTCAAAACAAGGTTTACTAATTATTTAAATTTATCTAATCCTTTGCCCCGCGCATGCAGGCTATCTTCCCTGTCCTAACCAGCTCAAGTATGCCAAAAGGCCTCAGGAGGTCCTCTAGAGCTTTCACTTTGCGGCTACTGCCGGTTATTTCTATCACAAGTGACTTTTTACCTACATCTACAATATTGACCCTGAATATACTGACGATCTCCAGTATCTCCGGCCGCGTTTTGGAATCGGCGCTGACTTTAATAAGGACAAGTTCCCTTTCCACTACATTTAAAGGATCCAGTTCCTGGATCTTTATTACATTGATCAGCTTATATAATTGCTTGGTTATCTGTTCAATGCTGTGATTTTCAGCATTGACGACAATCGTTATCCTTGAAACGTCACTATCATCCGTTGGTCCCACCGCAAGACTATCGATATTAAATCCTCTCCGGCTGAAAAGTCCTGCCACTTTGGCCAGTACGCCAGATTTATTCTCGACCATAACTGAGATTATATGCTTCATATTATTACCTACTCACTTTCTAACATATTATCTATTGAAGATCCCGGAACCACCATTGGGTAGACATTCTCTTCCCTGTCAATCCGGAAATCTACCAGCACCAGATTATTTATCTCCAGCGCCTTCGCTATCGCACCTTCGACTTCATCTTTCTTGCTTACCCTTATTCCTACTCCCCCATAAGCTTCCACAAGTTTTACGAAGTCCACACAATTATATACGCAAGTCTGGGAATATCTCCTATCCCAGAAAAATTCCTGCCACTGTCTTACCATTCCAAGATAACCATTATTTAAAAGCATTATCTTGACAGGTATTTTATTGGCGGTTGCAGTTGCCATCTCCTGCGAGACCATCTGTATGCTTCCGTCCCCGGCTATGTCGATTACGGTTTTATCAGGCATGCCGATTTTTGCACCAATAGCTGCAGGAAATCCGAAACCCATGGTCCCGAGGCCGCCTGAAGAAATCAGGGTACGCGGCTTTGTAAATTTATAATATTGAGCGGTCCACATCTGGTTCTGGCCCACTTCGGTGCATATGATCGCATCTCCGTCTGTTAGCTCATCGATCTTTTCAATTACATAGCCAGGTTTGATCTTAGAAGAATTCCCATTATATTTTAAAGGATTATTCTTCTTTAGTTCTGCTATCCTTTTATGCCAGGATTTCTTATCAGCTTTCCCTTTTTTTACTTCCAGTTCCCTATATGCCTTATCAAGATCCAAAAGCACACTTTTAGCATCACCTACAATAGGGGTATCCGTATTGACATTTTTGCCTATTTCCGCAGGATCTATATCAATATGTATAATGCGTGCATTTGGAGCAAACTTGGATAGCTTGCCGGTTACCCTGTCATCAAATCTTACACCTATTCCTATGATCAGGTCTGTTTCCATAAAGGCTATATTGGCATATTTCGTTCCGTGCATCCCTGCCATACCCAGTGAGAGTTTATCTTTTTCAGAAAAACAACCTTTTCCGAGCAAGGTAGTAATAACCGGGATCTCTGCAGTTTTTATAAAGCTCCGCAGTTCCCCGCTTGCACCAGATGATATTATACCTCCTCCTGCAAATACTATTGGTTTTTTACTACTGTATATCCTGGCTGCTGCTTCTTTTATCTGTTTCTGATTACCTTTAAGTGTCGGCTTATACCCGGGAAGGTTTAATTTAGCCTTCACGCTCTTGTCTATCATTGCATTTGATACATCTACCGGTATATCTATGAGCACCGGACCTGGCCTTCCCGTGGAAGCAATATGAAATGCTTCCTTTATGATCCCTGGAAGATCGCAAACATCTTTTACCAGGTAGTTATGCTTTGTTATCGGTGCAGTTATCCCTGTTATATCAGCTTCTTGGAAAGCATCGGTACCTATCATGGGAGACGCAACCTGTCCCGTTATAGCAACCATTGGAACCGAATCCATATATGCATTGGCTATTCCTGTTATAAGATTTGTACTTCCGGGACCCGACGTAGCCATGCATACTCCTGTTTTTCCAGTAGCCCTTGCATAACCATCCGCCGCGTGAGCAGCTCCTTGCTCATGTCTTACAAGTACATGTCTTATATCATTTTCAAATAAAGCATCATAAATGGGTATTACCACACCGCCGGGATAACCGAAGATCACTTCGACTCCCTCATCCTTTAAACATTTTATTAACATCTGTGCACCATTGATTTTATCCATGGTAATCACCCCCTATATTTGTAACAACTTTATAACAATCTGATAATTGCCTAATTATAGCATCATCGATTCCATTTTCAATCTTAAAAAATAAATTTATCCTCACCTGAGCACCGCCCCTTCTGCTGCTGACTGGACCTGTTTGGAGTACCTCGAGAGATAACCTTCTTTTATCTTGATCTCTGGCGGACTCCATTTGGAAAGTCTTCTTTTTATTTCCTCTTCAGACACAAGAAGGTTTATGCTGTTTATAGAAATATTTATCTCTATCATATCCCCTTCCTCGACTATGGCAATAGGTCCTCCTGCCTGTGCTTCCGGAGATATATGACCTATGGAAGCTCCTTTTGTGGCACCGGAAAATCTCCCATCAGTTATCAAAGCAACATCCTTGTCCAGCCCGATACCAGCGATCGCTGAGGTGGGCGCCAGCATCTCCCTCATTCCGGGACCTCCTTTTGGACCTTCATACCTTATAACTATTACGTCACCGGGTTTTATTTCTCCATTCATTATGGCCCCCAGGGAACCCTCTTCACTCTCAAATACTCTTGCTCTTCCCTTGTATTGATACATGGAAGGATCTACTGCAGATCTTTTAACTACACATCCTGTTGGCGCTAGATTTCCAAACAGTATCGCAAGCCCTCCGTCTTTTAGATAGGGTTCCGCTACCGTATGTATGACTTCAGTATTTCTAATATCAGCCCCGGAAATATTATCAGCAGTATTTTTCCCTGTCACAGTCATGGTCTTTCCATTAAGAAGATCATTTTTATATAATTCATTCATTACTGCTTCTACTCCGCCTGCACTATAAAGATCCTCCAGGTGATGTTTTCCTGCCGGACTCAATCTACATAGATTCGGAGTCTTGCCGCTGATCTCATTTACAAGCTCAAGGGAAAATGGTACTTTTGCTTCATTAGCCATGGCAGGAAGATGAAGTATGGTATTTGTTGAACACCCAAGCGCCATATCAACAACAAGCCCATTCCTTATTGCTTCTTCATTTACTATATCCCTCGGTTTGAGATCTTTTTCTACCAGTTCCATTATTTTTATTCCAGCAGTCTTTGCCAGCCTGAGTCTTTTAGAGAATACTGCCGGGATCGTCCCATTACCCGGAAGAGCTATGCCTATAGCTTCAGAAAGGCAATTCATAGAATTTGCTGTAAACATACCTGAACAGCTTCCGCAAGTGGGACAAGCTTCTTCTTCGATTTCTGCCATATCGTCATCATTTAATTTTTTCTTCTGGTATTTCCCTATTGCTTCATAGCAGGTACTGTAATCTATATCCTCCCCCTGAAATTTTCCAGCAAGCATCGGACCGCCGCTTATGACTATTGAAGGAATATTGAGCCTCAGGGCAGCCATTATCATCCCTGGAACTATTTTATCACAGCATGGTACCAGGACCAGCCCGTCAAAAGGGTGCGCCATCGAGACTGCTTCTATGCTGTCAGCGATTATCTCCCTTGTCGCCAGAGAATATTTCATCCCTACATGATTCATCGCAACACCGTCACATACGCCAATAGTGGCAAATTCCTGTGGTGTACCGCCAGCCATCCTTATACCTGCCTTGGCTGCTTCGGTGACACTTCTTAGATGCATGTGACCCGGAATGAGTTCATTAAAAGAATTAACTACACCGATTATGGGCCTGCTTATTTCCAGGTCCGTAAATCCAAGGGATTTAAATATTGAACGGTGGGGCAATCTTGTTATACCTTTCTTCATACTGTCACTTCTCAATTTTCCTCCTTTTTATTTGTAATTTATAAAAAATCATATGCAAAGCTTGGGCCTTTGAAAATAGATTACAGGATTTATAAAAAAATGGAGAGAGAAAAATACCCTGTAACTAGGATATAATGCCCACAAGCAGGACAACTATTAGAATAATGACTACGCCAGAAGATACTCCGGTAATTTGGCAATTTCCAGAGTATGTTTTTTTTACAAAATTTGTAACCAAATAGCCAGCGTTTTTCATTTTTCTGTGTCCATATTCCATATAAAAATTACTGATGTCTAATAATAACATAGATATAGAGCTAAAACAATTGAAGAATCACCAATTTTTTAAGATAAACAAACGGGACCCAATTTCTTTCTTTGGACCCCGTTTATATCATTTATCAATTATAATTTCACCCATCCTATTCATAAGACCGGGTGACGATCAATTGATCATTACATCTTATTTCCACAGCTACTGCAGAATTTTTCTCCGTCTTTTACTGCACTTCCGCAATTAGGGCAGAATTTCCCGCCACTTTTTGCTTTCTTTTCTTCTGCTTTAGTTTTCGGTGGTTCTGCCTTAGGAGTAGCAGCGGGTGCTGCAGCTGTTGTTGCGGCTGCAGGTCTTCTCTTTTTTACCACAACAACTATAATAACTATTATGAGTGCAATAAATATCAATGGAACTACAACAAATACTCCTATTATCAGACCAATTCCCCAGGCAAGATTTCCATTGTCTTCTTCTGCTACCGGGGTATCTGTACTCCCGGATGTTGTCTCATCACCAGTAGACATATCTGTAATCGGTTCAGGTTCGATAATTGTTACAGCATCTTCTTTCTCTATTAGGACTTCTTCTCCCTTGTTTATTGCTTCCTGTGCCTTTGACCTATATTCCTGTGCCTGCAGGTGCCTCTGGTTGAGGTTTAGGATCGCATTGAAATGATCAATTGCTTCTGAATAATGTTTCAACCTGTAATTGACAAGACCCTGCTTGAACTCTTCGTCTACCATTCCAAGGGTATTGGTGACACCATTCCTGCTGAGCATCTCCTTGACATCATTGGACGGCCTTAAATAATTATTTGTATAATCTGTGCCCATAGTAAGGATCCCTACTACTTCACCATCACCATTAAGCACCGGACCACCGCTATTACCTTCTCTTGCCGAACCCTGTATCTGCATGACCTCGGTTCCTGAAAGCATTATCTTTCCACTGAGATTGCCATTGGTTACTGTAGGATTAAGGACATTCTGCTGTCCTACATCAGAGGTCCATGGATAACCGATAATGGTAAGTGAATCCTGTATCTCTACCGTAGATGAATCACCAATAATAACAGATGAAAGGGCTCTGCCAGTCTGTGGCTGTATCCTTATTAAAGCAATATCCCTTTGCTCCCATCCGCTGAAATCTATTAGCTCTCCACGGATAAAAGTATCTATATTGCTCGGATCATCCGGTATGCCGGCATTTGCAGTATTGAATTGTACATATACTTCCATATCATAATCGCCGCCGTCATAACCTTCAACTTTTGTATTCTCATATGCCCAGTTCCAATCATCATCGGTCCAGTCATCCAGTTGACTGCCATAAGTATCTGTAAGATATGTCCCTATCAGGTCATATTTAAAATCAGATGCACTTATCTCTACCATATGCCCGGCAGTCACTATATGTCCCGTACTTGGGTTTACACTAAAACCGGTACCTACAAAGGCCCAGTAATATGCATCGCTCCATGTATTCTCCCATGGATCAAGAACCCAACCCCAGAAATAGGTCGTAATAAAACAAACCGCTGGCTGGGTCAATATGACTTTATCCTGTGGTGTCAGCTCGTAAGTATCGGGCTGTGCTGATAATATCCCGACAAAACTCAGTATCATCGCCAGG
>CAZKVA010000027.1:0-15050 GCA_964556035.1 uncultured Actinomycetota bacterium | reverse complement strand
TGGATTATTCCATGTGTATATTCTGCAGGATCTGCATCGACACCTGTCCCTTTGATGCGCTGGAACAGACCCAGGAATATGAATGGGTGGGAGAGACCAGGGATTATTTTACAAGGGACAAGGAGGCACTTGCAATGAATGAAATCTTCCAGGAAGCTGCGGAAGAAAATGTAAAGGAAGAGGAGGTATAGAAGATTCTGTCTTTTATAATATTTTTAATAGTAAGCCTGGTGTTGATATTTTCTGCAATAATGGTGATATCAGCAAAGAATATTGTACATTCTGCTTTTTACCTGGCAACAACACTTTTATGCGTGGCTGTTTATTTCATAATGCTCAGGGCCCAATATCTTGCGGCGGTGCAGATACTTGTATATATGGGAGCAGTCGTGGTGCTTATCCTTTTTGCGCTTATGCTTACGAGGACCGCTGTGGGTGATTATACAAATATTTCCAGTAAACAGACAGTATTTGCAGGAGTAGTGGCAATGATGCTTTTTGCTGCTCTTACTATAGTATTTCATATAACAAATATCCCCGGGGCGGATGGTAATACCAGCGGGATCGCAGTTACCTCCATAAAAGATTTTTCGAATGTATTGTTTTCAAAATATGTGCTTCCCTTTGAAGTAGCTTCAGTGCTCATGCTTGTTGCACTGGTGGGATCAGTTGTACTTGCAGTTAAGGGGAAACAGGAAGAAGAAGACAAAGGACAGAAGCAGAAAGGTGATTATACTGCTGCCGGAAAGAAAAAGAAAGCTAAGTAATAATTATAGTATGTGTTTTTAGGTGATATATTATGCAATGGCAATTGGGACTTGATTTAAAACTTATACATTTTCTTGTAGTATCAGGAGTTCTTTTTTGTATCGGGATCTTTGGTGTCCTTTCAAGAAGGCATCTGGTGCAGATACTGATGTCAGTCGAGCTTATTTTAAATGCTGTACTTATTAATCTTATAGCATTCTCAAGTTTTTCAAATACTGCCGGGCTTACAGGCCAGATGTTTGCGGTTTTTGTGATAGTCGTAGCCACAACCGAAGTCGGAGTCGGACTGGCAATCATATTATCTATATACAGGAAGAAAAAATCAGTAGATATAGATAATATAAATATTTTGAAGTGGTAGAGAGTAGGTATATGCGGACTTGTTTTGAAGGAGAGGTAAGAGTTGACTAATATAATATGGTTCATACCATTACTGCCCGTAATAGGGTTTGTTGTGACACTGCTGCTTGGAGGCAGATTCGGAAAATTCAGCTCCAGGCTTGCAACAGTGGTCCTGGGTATTTGCATGTTCCTTTCTTTCTACGCAGCGTACCTTGTCTTTACCCGCGGTGAGTTCTCTATTGAGAAAGTCTGGTTTGTCACAGGGAATATTAAAATAACTATGGGCATGCTTGCCGACGGACTATCGGCCATGATGCTTGTAGTGGTAAGTATCGTAAGCTTTGTGGTGCACCTTTATTCCATGGGTTATATGCATGGCGACAGGCGCTACTGGCTGTTCTTTGTGGAACTCCAGCTTTTCAGCGCATCAATGCTGGGACTGGTACTTGCCCATAATTACCTCCAGATGTTTATATGCTGGGAGCTTGTCGGTCTTTGTTCATATTTACTCATCGGCTTCTGGTATGAGAAGAAATCTGCAAGCGATGCCTCAAAGAAAGCTTTTCTTATAACCAGGGTTGGCGATGTGGCAATGCTTGTAGGGATCCTGCTCCTGTTTACTACAACCGGGACACTTACATTTAGTGGTGTTTTTGGAGCAGCTGAGGCCGGCTCGATGTCCCATACCATGATAACTGCCATAACGGTCCTTCTTTTCTGCGGGGCCATGGGAAAATCTGCACAATTTCCTCTGCATGTATGGCTTCCTGATGCAATGGAGGGCCCAACACCCGGAAGTGCACTTATACATGCCGCCACGATGGTCGCAGCAGGTGTATATCTTGTGGGAAGAAGCTTTCCGCTGTTTTCACATTCTCCGGAGACTATGATGGTCGTTGCATCCATAGGGGCCTTTACTGCTATTTTTGCAGCATCGATCGCAGTGGTGCAGACAGACATTAAAAGAGTGCTTGCATATTCTACGATCAGCCAGCTCGGGTATATGATACTTGCCCTGGGAATCGGGGCATATGTAGCGGGGATGTTCCATTTGATGACCCATGCATTCTTTAAAGCCCTGCTCTTTTTAGGTTCAGGAAGCGTGATCCATGCTGCCCATACCCAGGATATAAGGGAGATGGGGGGACTTGGAAAGAATATGAAGATAACGACATGGACATTTGTGCTGGGCTCTTTGTCACTTTCAGGATTTCCGCTTCTTGCAGGATTCTGGAGTAAAGATGAAATACTTGGATTTGCCTTCTCAAATGGACGATATTTAATATTTGCAGTAGGAGCCTTTACTGCATTTCTTACAGCCTTCTATATGTTCCGGTTAATATTTACAGTATTTTATGGAAAACCCAGTAAAGCCGCGGAGCATGCCCACGAATCTCCAAAAGTCATGACTATTCCGCTTATTATACTGGCGGTCCTTGCTGTGATAGCAGGATTTGTCGGAACACCGTTTAATCCTGAAAAATTTAGCATTGCAAAATTTATTAGCGGTAATATGCATATTGAGCATACCGAATTTGATATTATACCAATGATCATATCTATTGTGGTGGGACTTGCGGGAATACTTCTGGCATATCTGATGTACGGCCGCAAAGTCATACCTACAGACTGGCTCTATAGATATGTAAAACCTTATCATAAGCTACTTGTAAATAAGTACTATATAGACCTTGTAGGATCAAAAGTCTTTATAAGACCCACCATAAAGTTTGCAAAGCTTATCAACTGGTTTGACAGCCGCATTATTGACGGGCTGGTAAATCTTTTTGGAAAAGTGACAATAATAATCTCCAAGGGTGTTCATATTTTTGATAAGAGAGTAGTTGACGGCTTAGTCAACTGGACCGGCAGGGAGATTTATAGCAGCGGAAAGAGATTGAGACTTCTCCAGACAGGCAATATTTCTGGTTATGCCATAGTGATGTTTGCAGTTTTAGCAGTATATATAATTTATTTGATAATTAGGACCATAGTCTAGATGAATAGACAGGAGGATATACATGGATTTTAATATACTTACACTGATTATTTTTATTCCGCTCGTCGGTGCCATAATACTGGCACTTATCCCCAGCAAGGTGGAAAGAAGTGCCAAATACATCTCCCTGGTCACATCACTTGTGATCCTTGGACTTGCAGTATACCTCTGGGTCATCTTTGATCCTTCAGTGCCTACCATGCAGTTTGGGGAAAAATACCAGTGGATCGCAAATGTAAATGTATATTACCACCTTGGAGTCGACGGTATCAGCATGCCTATGGTATTTCTAACAGCCCTTCTGACAGTCCTGGGTGTCCTTGTATCCTGGAATATTACAAATAAACCGAAAGCATTTTTTGCACTGCTCCTGCTCCTTGAAGTAGGTATGCTTGGTGTATTTTTATCACTTGATTTTATACTCTTCTATGTATTCTGGGAGCTTGTGCTGCTTCCCATGTATTTCCTTATCGGTGTCTGGGGGAGCTCGAACAGGCTCTATGCTGCCATTAAATTCTTTATTTATACACTGCTTGGAAGTGTTTTGATGTTAGTCGGAATACTTATGATATACTTCAATTCCGGTCTGGGTACCTTCGATATGCTTGAGCTTACGGGTAATGGGATGGCAAGGAATCTTCAAAGCTGGATATTCCTCCTTATGTTTATGGGATTTGCCATCAAGGTTCCCATGTTCCCATTCCATACATGGCTGCCGGACGCACACACAGAAGCACCTACAGCAGGTAGTGTAATACTTGCAGGAGTACTCTTGAAGATGGGTGCATACGGATTCTTGAGGATCGGTATCCCCATACTTCCTGAAGCAATGAAAGCCTGGGCTCCCGCGATAGCTATTCTCTCTGTAATAGGGATAGTCTATGGAGCACTGGCCTGCCTCATACAAAAGGACCTTAAACGGCTGATCGCCTTCTCTTCGGTCTCTCATATGGGGTTTGTCATGCTGGGTATCTCCTCCCTTACCCCGACAGCTGTAAATGGTGCCGTACTGCAGATGTTTAATCATGGATGCATCACAGGGATGCTCTTCCTGATCGTTGGGATGATATATGAGAGGACCCATACAAGGATGATCTCTGATCTTGGCGGATTTTCAAATAAGATACCACTTCTTTCAGGGATACTTGCATTCACTGCATTTGCCTCGCTGGGCCTTCCGGGCCTAAGCGGGTTCTGGGGAGAGTTCCTTGTACTGTTCGGGACCTATAAGTTAAATACCGTATTTTCTAGGGTGATGGTATATGTTGCTGTTATAGGAATAGTACTCGGGGCAGCATATCTATTGTGGATGCTGCAGAGAGTCATCTTCGGAAATTATAATGAAAAACTTGGAGATCTTAAGAAGATAACATGGATAGAATTTGTCACATTGGCACCGCTTATCATAATAATAATCTTTGTCGGGGTCTATCCTACACCGCTTATCAATATGATTAATAATTCAGTAGTACATATTTTGGGGATGTAATATGAGTTTAGACATTATGGCAATAATTCCGGAAATAGTACTGATATGCTTTGGTTTTTTATTGCTTATGCTTTCAGTATTTATCGGTAAAAGTTTTGACAGGGTAATAGCACCGCTGGCGGTGTTCGGCCTGGCCGCTTCAGCGGCATCTATCTTCATATTTAATTTTAACAGGCTGGGTTCATTCTTTAATATGTCTTTTATGGTGGATGATTATTCTATCTTCTTCCGCCTGTTTACACTGCTGACAGCCATAATAATAGTCGGTCTCTCAGTTACTTACATCAAGGACAGCATGACCATAAAGAGGAATCTGGGGGAGTTTTATTTCCTTATCCTTATGGTGACCTCCGGCACCATGCTCATTAGTGCTGCAGGGGACCTGATAATGCTTTTTATATCTCTTGAACTTGTAAGTATGCCCACTTATATACTGGCCGGTTATGAGAAGACTAATGAGAAATCCAATGAAGCTTCTCTTAAATATTTCATACTCGGCGTACTTGCTTTGGCAGTACTTGTTTACGGTTTTTCGCTTATCTATGGAGCTACCGGTAAAATAATACTTACCGAAATCTCGGAAGTTATTATTTCCGGCGGTATGATCGAAGGAAATTATATGCTTATTACAGGCGTCATAATGGCACTGATTGGCTTTGGATTCAAGATCGCTGCCGCCCCCTTCCATTTCTGGGCGCCGGATACATATGAGGGATCCCCGACTATAATAACGGCCCTTATCACTACAATTGCAAAACTTGCAGCATTTGCAGGGCTTATAAGGTTCTTATACGTGGGGATAAGTAATTTTGGCAGTTCATTATGGATCATTTTATTCATAGTGGTACTTTCACTTCTTTCCATGATCCTCGGGAACCTGATGGCTCTTCCGCAAAAGAATTTTAAGAGGCTTATGGCATATTCATCCATAGCTCATGGTGGGTATATGATGATAGCTTTTGCGGCGGCAACAAGGGGAGCCCAGTGGGCAGTCTTTTTATACCTGATGGCCTATATATTGATGAACCTGGGAGTTTTTGCTGTGGCAATGCTTGTGGAGAAGACCAGGAAATCAGAGGAGATATCTGCTTTTGCAGGGATCGGCAAGAGTAATCCCTTTATTTCAATATGCATGATAATCTTTTTAGTCTCTATGGTGGGCCTACCGCCTTTTGCCGGATTTATAGGCAAGCTTTTTGTATTTAAAGCAGGCATAGAGGCAAACCTTGCCTGGCTTGTAATAATCGCTGTACTCACAAGCGTAATATCCCTTTACTATTATGTTAACATAATAAAACACATGTTCTTTATAAAATATGATGGAGATAAAAAAGTATCAAAGATCAGGACATCGAAAGTATATCTTGTGATCATCAGTTTCTGTGCAGTTGCTACCATTCTTATGGTCGTCATTCCATCCATATTCATATCAATCTCAGAGAATGCAGTTATTGCAGGACTGGGATTTTAATCCACTCTTAAAAATACTTGAAATAAACATATATCCTTGATTATAATATAGTCCAGTAGCTGACTGCTCCGAGAAAGTTTTCTATATCGGAAAATGTAAATTTTAAGAACTTTGGGTTGTAAAAACTCTTATATACAGATTAGAATTTAAAGGATTTTGAAGGAAAATAAATGAGATTTGTTGATTATAAATGTGAGGAATGTGGAGAAATATCCGAGCTTTTTATTCGGGGAGATTATGACTCTCAAATAAAGTGTGAAAAATGCGGCTGCAGCGATATGGTAAAAGTATTTGCACCGGTAGGGTTTAAAAGCAATTCTTTGGATAGTAGTTTCTCATCAGGTTCTTCCTGCGGAGGGTGTTCGGGTGGAAACTGCGGTAGCTGTTCGATATAGTTGTATCCGGGGATTTAAGATTTTATTCCAGAATAAAGTATTGGGATCCTTGGTTCATAAAATTAAATTTGTTATAAAATAATAATTAGAAAAGAGGAATTTTTTGAAGATCAATTTACTCAGGTTCACTGAAAAACCCGAAACGATGGTAGCAGTTGCTGCGAGATTATGCTATTCACCTGTAGGAGTAAGCGAACTTCTCGAGAAAATGAGTGAAGAGGATATTAACAAGCTTGTAAGATTTGTGATCAAGAGTGGACACTTGAGCACGACTGAACATATAAGCTTCACCTTTGCTATCGAAGGAGTATCAAGGGCCCTTACACATCAATTGGTTAGGCACAGGGTCGCTTCATATAATCAGCAGTCCCAGAGATATGTGAGCTTTAAGGATAAATTTGAATATATCATCCCCCCGGAAATAGAGAAGGACAGTGATATTGAAGACGAGTATAATAGTCTGATAAAAGACACTCATAAACTTTATAAAAAACTACTTGAAAAGGGCATTGAAGCAGAGGATGCAAGATACTTGCTTCCAAATGCATCAGAAACGAAGATAATCGTGACTATGAATGGGAGGGAGCTCCTTCATTTCTTCACGGTCAGATGCTGTAATAGGGCACAATGGGAAATAAGGGAAATGGCCATTAATATGCTCAAGCAAGTCAAAAAAATAGCTCCTATTGTATTTGAGAAGGCGGGCCCTAATTGTCTGAGAGGTCCCTGCCCGGAGGGAAAATTTAAATGCGATAATCCACCTAAGGCAAGTGATTTTAAAATATAATTTTCTTATTTGATCAGACTCAATATAGAATAGGACCAATAATAAAGAGAAATCACAAGGATCTTTATGAGACGAAGAAAAGATAATCCAAAAGACCTTGAAATAAGATTTGCCACCGAAAGCGATTCTGAACTACTCCTGGATTTTATTAAGAGGCTTGCTGCATATGAAAAGAAATCTGACCAGGTAGTGGCTACGGTATCTGATATAAAAAAGGCATTGTTTAAGAATAAATATGCCGAGGCGATTATCGCCTACTACAAGAATGAACCTGTAGGCTTTGCTATATTTTTCCATATTTTTTCAACATTTATTGGTAAACCCGGTATTTATATAGAGGACCTCTATGTCGATAAAAAATCCAGGGGAAGGGGCATGGGCTCCTGGATGCTTTCATTCATTGCTGACCTGGCTTTAAAGAGGGGATGCGGGATGCTTGAATTCAGTGTCCTGGAATGGAACAAACCTTCCATAAGATTTTATAAGAACCTTGGAGCCGAAGAAAAGAATGAATGGTCCAATTACAGATTCAGCGGGAGGGCCCTAAAGAGGTTGGCATCATCTGCCGGAAGTCTTCCAGGGGAGCCAACACATCTTAATGTTTAGTCCTTTCACTCTTGATATTGATTTTGCTTTAACTATTCCTATTATATATATTTACTCTCAATTTTATTAATAGCAGGCAGAATATCTTATTTTGTTTCCGATATAGTATAGAAAAAAAATGGGGGATAATATATTATTCTATTCTATAATATACAAAACATGATCTTTAGCATTTTAATAGATACTGATGAATAAAATTAAGAAATTAATAGATATTATTGTAATAGGGCTTGCCATAGCTGTAGTGGTAATCCTTGGTGAGAAGATCATAAAGATAGGAAATGATACCCAGGGAGGAAGATATCCAGGATACGAACAGGAAAGCAGTTCTGAAATAGTTGGTGATAAAGAAATGATTCCAGGCGGCAATAATGCAAAAGTTGCTATCAATCTAGTCATGGAAATAGACCGGTCTTTATTTAAAGAAAAAAAAGACTTACACATAGCAGCCTCACTGGATAAAAAGGAGAACATAATCGAAGGTCCGGAAGAAACAAGTGATGGAATCCAGGAAGTATCAAGTGAGACAGCAGAAACAGAAAAAAATGAAAATAATCCGGAGGATACTGAATCCCCGGACAATAATAACCTTGCACAGGAAGTAGCTGAAGAAAACAGCATTGATCTTGAAGACAATACATCCATTATTGAAAATATTGACTACAGTGATAGTGCTGATTTCAGGATAGAAGTAGACCTGCCGCGACAGAGATTGATCGTATTTTACTCTGACGAGATCCTAAAAGAGTTTATATGTTCCGGGGGGACTCCCGGGGACGACACGCCTCTTGGTGAGTTTGCTACTATCGAGAAAATAGAATATTCATGGGTCGACCGTTATAATGTGGGAGCATATTACTGGGTAAGGTTTTATGGGAACTATCTTATCCACAGTGTACCATTTGATGAAAACGGTGAGATGATAGTCGAAGAGTTTGAAAAGCTTGGCAATCCGGCAAGCCATGGCTGTATAAGATTAAGATTGGAAGAGGCTAAATGGCTCTACGAGACACTTCCGCTTGGAGTCAAAGTAGTAGTATATTAAGGATTGTATTCTACTCTTGCCAGGAACAATATACTGCTTGAGCTATAGCCTGGAAACCGGGGACTCCCTGATGATCATTAAAGAAAGACAATATATTTATCAATATTTTACCAATAATCCTATAAGTATAAGTGTATCTAAAAAATCTTGAACTGAAAAACTACAGGAATTATGAGCATGTCAAACTGGAATTTGATAAGAGTTCGATCTTGCTTGTCGGAAATAATGGAAATGGCAAGACAAATCTTCTAGAATCAATGCACTATCTTTCTACCGGGCGTTCTCACCGTACCCACACTCAGGATGAATTATTAAAATGGGGAACCGAATTTTCACTTATAAGGGCCACGCTTGGACCGGAAAAAGGAAACAGCTCGAATATCATTGAGATCGAGATCAGGAAAAATAATAATATAAAGATCAGAGTAAATGGCGTATACCAGAAGAAAAAATCAGACTTTATCTCTATTCTGCCATCTGTTATTTTCTCCCCGGATGATCTGAAGATAATAAAATCAGGACCAGGGGAAAGAAGGAATTTTCTTGATTCCATTCTTGAAAAGATCTACCCGGATTATTACAGCCTCAGGCTTCAATACCAGAAGATACTGGTCCAGCGTAACAGTCTCCTAAAAAGCATAAAAGGCAAACCAATGGACAACCATATTAATACCATTGGGGTATGGAATGAAAACCTTGTAAAATACGGGATCCAGATAATTGAAAAAAGATTAGGGCTCCTTGTTGATATCATGGGAAAATTCAGCCAGCACACCGGGGATTTCTTTAAAGGAACAAGGGGAGAAGTAAAATACATCTTTAGCTGGGATAGAGTAGATGGTAATAATAAACATTATGATAATGGACCAGTGAAAGAAAATGTAAATAATACTGAAAAGAGATCTTTTAACATAGAAGGACTGAGGGAAGTATTTTTAGAAAAGCTAAATAGTAATTTTGAGAGGGACCTGACTTTTAAAACAACGACTATAGGACCACATCGGGATGATATGGCCATATTTTTTGATAAGAAAGATATCAGGTCCTTTGGTTCCCAGGGACAGCAAAGGATAGCATCAATTAGTTTAAAATTATGCGAGCTTTATATATTAAAAGAAAGATCCGGTACCTATCCCGTACTCCTTCTTGACGATGTCCTATCAGAGCTTGATATCGAGAGAAGGAAAAAACTGGTAAAGGTAATAAACGAAAGTTTCCAGACCTTTGTCACTGCTACTAATATCAGCTATCTCGATAAGCTAGACATAGATTTTGGTTCAAGATTTTTAGTCAATGACAACAGGATAAATGAAATGAAACTCTAGACAAACTTATTGCAACTCAAAGTATCTTATCTTTATAAGCCAAATATGATATTATAAACTAGGTTTAATTGTAACCTGATTGTAACAATAGATCGGGTCTGTAGATTTTTATTAAAAGATTCGTACAGAAGGAAGAAAATGATAATAAATCAGACAGCTTTATGGATCATTTTTGGAGTTTGTTTGTTCTTCTTTTGCCTGGGTTTTTTATACAGGGTGTCTATCTGGATGGAAGGCACAGGAGATGAAGGCACAAAGAAAAGATCCAAATGTTCTAAGTTTGTAAAATGTATGGGTTTATTTTGCAGGACCTTCTTCAGCAGAAAAGCACCGGTAATGATAAAAAGCTTCTTTGCTGATGGAATAGTCCATGGAAACCTGCTGAGAGACAGCATACTCAAGTGGATCATCCATATGTTTATGTTCTGGGGACTTGCAAGCTTTACATTGATAACGATCCTTCACGTGATCGCTATTGCAGCAGCTCCGAATAATATAATAGATGGATCAAGCCCATGGTTTGTGATGGTGTTTGGAACACTTGAGAATAGATTTACGGCCCTGGTCATAGATCTCTCAAAGCTAGCAATACTTGGGGGAGCATTCATTGCAGTAGTGAGGTTTTTACTGCTAAGGAAAAAATATATGTCTGTTGAACTAAAGGATAAATCTGCAGGTGTGATCATTTCAACCATAGCAATATTTTCGTTCATATATGAGGCGGCATTTTTCCTCGCAAACCAAACACCTGTTGCTAAAGCGGCATTTGCCCCGGCCGGTTATGTCCTCTCCCTCATACTGAACTTCATTCCCGGGGTAAACTGGAGCATTCTGGCTACAATATTCTTCTATGCCTACATAACTGCACTATTTTTATTTGCCACATATATACCTTATGGAAAATATTCACATATGGTATTTGGTCCGGTAGTTGCAGTATATAATAAATTAAGTGAAGGCAAGCACAAGGATTAAATAATTTATCCATGTTTAAGAAAATGAACAGATAAACTGGATTTAAAATAATACTGAAAGTAGGATTTGATAATGAGATTAGATAAATTAAAAATAAAACAACTGGCAGAGATAGATGCCTGCACCAGGTGTGGAAACTGCCTTGATCTGTGTTCGGCCTATCAGGGAAGTAAAGATGTATCCATTTCACCAAAAAAGAAGATGGAAAAATTAAAGAGTGCTGTTAGCAAGGAGTATGGTCTTCTTTCAAAAATATTTAAAAGAAAACTGACCGAAGATGAGATGGAGGCAATATCACATGCAGCATTTGCATGCACTATGTGTTCCAGATGTGAAGTGGATTGCCATATAAATATAAAGCTCCAGGATATATGGCTGAAATTGCGTGAGATAATGGTAGATGAGGGCAAGTACCCTCCGATCATGAATATGATGAGGGAAAGATTAAAAAAGGCAAGGAATGTCTCTTTTGACACAAATGAGGGAAGGACAGACTGGATAAAAGCTGTCCCTGAAATTCCTGAAAATAAGTATATAAAACAAAAGGCAGAAGTAATATATTTTGTTGGATGCGTATCTTCCTTTTCCCCCAGGACGTTTAAGATACCAAGATCTATAGTACAGATCCTGCAGAGTGCAAAGGTCGACTTTGGGCTTCTTGGGGATGATGAATGGTGCTGCGGTTTCCCGCTTATGTCATCAGGCTTCGCCAAGGATTTTGAAGAATTTGCCGTACATAATATTGAAAGAGTAAATAAAACAGGAGCCAGGATCCTGGTTACCTCCTGTCCTTCATGCTATCATATGTGGAGCCACACTTATCCTGATGCAGTAAAAGATGTAAAAATGAATTTTAAGGTACTGCATATGGTCCAGTATCTTTGCATGCTGGCAAAGGAGAGGAAAATAAAGCTTAATCCCCTGGACAGCAAAGTGACATATCATGATCCATGCGACCTTGGCAGGAATTCCGGTATTTATGATGAGCCGAGGGACCTTATAAAGATGATCCCCGGAGTTGAATTTGTCGAACTGGAAAATAATAGGGAATATACGACCTGTTGCGGCGGGGGAGGCAATGTCGAGTCCATAGATACAGAACTATCATCAAATATAGCACAGATCAAGGCAAAAGAGATAATGGCAACAGGAGCGGATAGTGTAATTACTGCCTGCCAGCAATGTGTAAGGACGATTGCTACTGCATTAAAGAAGGAGAAATCCAGAATAAAAGCGGTAGATATTTCCCAGCTTATCCTGGACAGCATAAAAGCCGGATCGTGATCTTTAAGGACATAATATAAATTATTTTACACGGTCTTAGTGATGAAAAAGATTGAAGATATTGGAAGCATAATCAGTTCCGTTGTTGACAAGATGGAATTAAGTAAGAAACTCAGAGTATCTAATATTTTCAATCACTGGGAAGACATTGTAGGATCGGGGATCGCAAAAAAGTCCAAACCACAAAAGTTAGTCCGCAAGACTTTATATGTTTCAGTGACAACTTCAACATGGGCAAATGAGCTCAGCCTAATGTCTGAAAAGCTTATTGAAAAGATCAATTCCTTTATAGGAGAAGATGTTGTAAAGACTATAAGATTTAAGGCAGATCTCTAAATTCTTTTTGCGTATTTAGACAAAATTTATGTCAAAATATGGTATAATAATACCTGATAGAATAAGTATTCTTCGTAGTGTTTTTTTAGAAACAATTGATTATTTCAATCAGGAAGGGTAATGAGTAAAGTAGTTATTATTTTGTTTGGTTTATTGTCCTTTATCTTATTTAAATAATGAATGTAATTTAGTCAGAAGAGGGGTTTTTTTGGAAAAATCTAGTTATGATGCTAAAGATATTACAGTTCTTGAGGGCCTGTCAGCAGTAAGGAAAAGACCGGGTATGTATATAGGTTCCACCGGTACCAGGGGACTGCACCACCTTATCTATGAAGTAATAGATAATAGCATCGATGAAGCGATGGCCGGACATTGTGATAATGTTCTTGTGGTACTTAATGAAGATAATTCAGTGACTGTTATTGATAATGGCAGAGGCATACCTGTAAAGAAGCTTAAAAAATACAATAAGCCTGCTGTAGAGATCGTGCTGACCAAACTTCATGCTGGTGGAAAATTCGGCGGGGAAGGATACAAAGTCTCAGGCGGCCTTCACGGTGTTGGCATATCCGTGGTAAATGCCCTTGCAGAAAAACTTCATATAGAAATAAGAAGAGATGGGTATAGTTACCATCAGGATTATATAAGAGGCGAACCGACTGCGGATCTTAAAAAGGGCAAGAAGACTGACAGCCATGGTACCGCTATCACTTTTTATCCCGATCTTGAGATCTTTGAGGACCTTGACTATAAGTATGAGATTCTTTCCAGCAGGATGAAGGAAATGGCATTTCTAAATAAGGGTATGAAGATAACCCTTTCCGATATGCGTACCGAACCAAATAAAAAGGAAGAATATAGGTATGAAGGCGGTATTGTTGATTTTGTAAGCTATCTGTGTGAGAAGAAGGACTGCCTCCACAAAAAGGTGATCTATATCGCCAATACAAATAATAATAATGAAGTAGAGATCGCGATGGAGTATACTACCGGGTATTCAGAAAGCATCTTTTCTTTTGCCAATAATATCAATACCACTGAAGGCGGGACCCATCTTAGCGGTTTCAGGGGAGCTCTTACCCGTACCATAAACGACTATGCCAGGACTAATAGTATACTCAAGGAAAAAGATGAGAACCTCCAGGGCGAGGATGTGAGGGAAGGGCTTACAGCTATTGTCAGCGTGAAGCTCAAGGATCCACAATTTGAGGGGCAGACAAAGACCAAGCTTGGAAATAGCGAGATGAAGGGTTTTGTGGAATCCACAGTGAATTCGAAGCTGGCTGAATATATGGGAGAGAATCCCTCTATAGCAAAAATAATCGTAAACAGGTGTATTGATGCTGCCCATGCACGTAATGCAGCCAAAAAAGCAAGGGACCTCACAAGGAAGAAGTCACTTCTGGACAGTGGTTCGCTTCCCGGAAAACTTGCAGACTGCTCGATAAATGACCCTAAATTCAGTGAAATATACCTGGTTGAGGGAGATTCTGCAGGAGGAAGTGCAAAACAGGCAAGAGACAGGAGATTCCAGGCAATACTTCCGCTAAGAGGGAAGATACTGAATGTGGAAAAGGCCAGGCTCAATAGGATCCTGTCAAGTATTGAGATCCAGGCGATGATAACTGCTTTTGGTGCAGGCATTGGTGAAGATTTTAATGTGGAAAATGCAAGGTATCACAGGATAATAATTATGACCGATGCCGATGTAGACGGAGCCCATATCCGGACACTCATACTGACATTCCTCTACAGGTATATGATCAAGCTCATAGAGGCTGGATATGTATATATTGCGCAGCCTCCGCTTTACCAGGTCAAGAATGGAAAAGAAGTAAATTATGCATATACGGAAAATGAGCTTGATGCCCTGAAAAAGAAATATGAAGGGAAGAAGATAAATGTCCAGCAGTATAAGGGTCTTGGTGAAATGGACCCTGAGCAATTATGGGAGACCACCATGGATCCTGAGACAAGAACGCTCCTGAAAGTAGAGATAGAGAATGCACTAATAGCGGATGATGTATTTTCTACTTTGATGGGAGATAAAGTAGAGCCGCGAAGACAGTTTATTGAAAAGAATGCCAGAGGGGTATCTTTCATCGATATTTAAGTATATATAATTATTATTTAGGAAAGCCACCGCTTTTCTAGACAGGGGAATAGATGGTATTTGAACTCAAGGGAAAGATAAAGAATGTTGAAATAGAATCAGAAATGCAGGATTC
>CAZKVA010000026.1:0-15186 GCA_964556035.1 uncultured Actinomycetota bacterium | reverse complement strand
ACAATATTAAATATTATTTGAATAATATTCAAGGTATTTCAAACCTTTTTTAGACAATTTTCTCTTTCCTGAACTATCAGAAGAAAGCAACTTGTTTTTTTCTAATAATATAAGTTCCCTATAAGAGGTTGAAAGACTAAAACCTAATTCCTGGCCGATTGTCGAAGGGCCGGCTTCTTCAAGTTCAAGGATAAGAAAAAGGATTTTTTTTTGTCTTTCAGTAAGGATCTCATTATTAAGTTTCTCAAAACCCGCTATAGAAAGCTTTTTTTCGATTTCTTCAGGGCTCAGGCGGGGACCCTCAGGAATTATGGTAGTCTCCGGAGAAGAAAAACTATCTTGTACAGGTGGGTCGATTTTTAATGAGATGACTGTTCCCTGCCTCATATTATCAGAAATGTCTATTATTCCACCAGAAAAGGTAATAGTTTCTTTAACAATTGGAAGGCCGGATCCCACACCTCTTATATATTGTTTCATAGTCGAGGTTGCTGAAGTGTATCCTGGAAGCACTGCTTTTTCCTTATCGTTAATCCCGGGTCCCTGATCAGAGACCATAATATGGTTGCCTTCAGACATAATAGATATTGTGATCTCTTTAAACTCTGCATGAATTAGGTTTTCAATGATCTCCCTGATAATAGTATAAGGTATCTTGCCCCCCATCTCATGAGAAAGATTATAGGTTTTTTGTGATGTATTATTAATAAAATCTGCAATATTTTCATATTCAGAGTCTATTACCCTGGGGATGCTTCGCATATTATCGTAGAGGGCTATCCTTGTAGGAATAAAAAAACCTGCCTCTTTCTGGCCGGGATTGTTTTTGTTTTCTGCAACAGGAGCATTTTCCATAATAATATTTATTTAAATAAAGTATTAAAAAATTATATAATAGGAATATACGTGTAGGGTTCCGTATTTTTCACTACCCTTCCACCAAATTTAAGTTATCAACAGGTTTATAATAATATGATAGCATGGAAAAAGCTACTATTTTATACAGCCACCCCGGTATTTTAACAAGCCATGACATGCAAAACAGTGATATTTTTTAAGTTATTAACATATTTCTCCACAGGTGTGGAAAAACTAGTTGAAAACCCCGGAAGATTTTGAAAAGTACCACTAAATAATTTCTAAACAATACATTACTATTTCAGTGGTAAAATAATAAGAGAACAGGTGTTTGAGGACACGCCATTATAAAATAACAGAGTTCTTGATATATAAAAGATTAAAATGTATAATCTACTACTTAACTGGAAAATTATACTGTAAATATTGATAATAGAGGACTGATTTAAGATGAAAAGGACTTATCAACCCAATGTTAGGAAGAGAAAAAGGAATCATGGGTTTAGGGCAAGAATGAGCACAAAAGCTGGAAGAGCGATACTCTCTAATAGAAGAAGAAAGGGAAGAAAGCGACTTTCTGCTTAATATTGATTAAGGAAAAACATAAATTAAGTTTGAGACGATAAAAAGTAAAATTGTTTTTGATAAGTTAAAGTCAGAAGGAAAAGTTTTAAAAAACAAACATTTGATCATATATATACTACCCGGACCAAAAGATATGAGTATTTCAAGGGTCGGGTTTGGTATAAGCAAGAAGACCGGCAAAGCTTTCCAAAGAAATAAACTTAGAAGAATATTAAAAGAAGTATTAAGAAAAGTATTAATACCTTTTAATGTAGATTTTTATCTTATTACAAGGAAAAATATTCTAGGGGCAGGCTTTGTGGAAATAAAAGAAGGGTTAGAGGAAAGTCTGGGGTCATTCTTCTCAAATCAAAAATATAGTCAAAACTGATCTTTTGTAGGAAAGTGAAAATAATAATAATATTTTTTATAAGGATATATAAAAGATTCATATCCCCTATTCTGCCGGCTAGTTGCAGATTTTATCCTAGCTGTTCCCAATATGCCATAGATGCCATAGGGAAATATGGTGTATTTAAGGGCAGCATAATCACAGCATATAGGATATTAAGATGCAACCCATTTAATAAGGGCGGATATGATCCTGTAAAATAATAAACGGAGGTCGAAAAATTTGGAAAGAATATACCAGTTATTATCACCAATTCAAAACGTTCTTGAAATTGTAGTAGTATTTCTTTATCAGAATGTTATAGAAAACTATGGTATAGTAATAATACTGCTGACGATAATAGTCAGATTAATACTAACACCGCTTACAATAACACAGACTCGTTCAATGGCAAGGATGCAAAAGATCCAACCGCAACTAAAAGAACTTCAAAAAAAATATAAGGATGATAAACAGAAACTACAGCAAGAGACAATGGCATTCTACAAGGAAAACAATGTCAATCCCATGGCGGGGTGTCTCCCCTTAATATTGCAGATGCCCGTGTTTTTTGCACTATTTCAAACGCTTAGAAATCCTACTGAGAAAGTAACCAGCGTAGTCGGCGGTAATATTAATTTTCTCTGGTTGAAGTTAGACGAACCCGACCCTTACTATATTCTTGTGATATTGATGGTGGCAACCATGTTTCTTTCAACAAAGCTTTCCACAACAGATCCCAAACAAACCAAGATCATGTATCTTTTACCAGTAGTATTCGGCTTCATATCATTCCGGTTTGAAGCTGGAATTCTTTTATACTGGGTAACAACAAATGTATGGTCAATAGGCCAGCAATGGGTAGTAAATAAAATAGTTAAAAGAGATATTGGAAAAGGAGGTAAAAAAGAAGGGGAAAAAGGAGAGCTGAGCAATGGTGAAATAACAGCAATTGCCCGAAAAAAGAAAAAGAGAAGAAAAAATAAGTAATCCTAAACAGGAGGTTTGTATGGTTGAAGACACAGGTATTGTAAATGCCATAGATTCTTTTGTAGCTTCACTTGAAGAAGAGCAAGCAAATGGAAAACTAATAGAGGATAATTCAAATAATAAAGAACCTGAAATGTCAGATGACAAAAGACTGATGGGACTAGATAATATTGCGAGGATAATTAAGAAAAGTGTAGAAATGATCTGCCTTGGGGAAAAAGTAAAGGTAAATACAATACTAGAGGATTTTAAAGTCTCGGTCTATGGAGAAGATCTTGGAATGGCAATCGGTAAAGATGGAAAAAATATGGCCGCATTGGAATATATTGTCAATCTAATAGGAAAAAGAAAAAATATCGTAGACAAAAAAGTTACTATTGATATTAAGGACTATAGAAAGAACAAAATAGAAAAAATAACAAATGTTGCTATAAGGATGGCTAAAAAAGCCATTAAAGAAGGAAGAAAAATAGTGCTAAAACCAATGTGTTCATATGAAAGAAAAATAATCCACAGCACACTGTCAAAATTTAAAGATGTCACCACCCAAAGCAAGGATGAAGAACCAAATAGAAGGATAATAATCTATCCATTAAAAGAAGCAAAATAATTAAGTTAGATACAATAGAATATGGAAAAATGGCACATATGTGCCATTTTTTTATGAAGGTTTAAAAATTTAATAGATTTCAATATAATATATTAACTTTATAAATTTAAAAATTTTAAGATGAAAGATTATATAGAAGACACAATTGTAGCGATAGGCACCATGCCAGGAGGGGCCGCTATAGGAATAGTAAAACTAAGCGGAAATAACTCTACCCGGATAGCAGATAGAATTTTCAGGTCAAATAACGGAAAGAAGATCTTTGAATTGGACACATATACTATGATATATGGACGGATCGAAGATAATAAAAAGAATATTGTGGATGAGGCAATAGTAACTATTATGAAGGCGCCTGGTTCATATACAAGAGAAGATATAATAGAGATAAACTGCCATGGTGGTATTACAGCAACTACAAAAGTAATGGAGCTGTGCATAGAAGAGGGGGCCAGAATAGCAGAGCCTGGAGAATTCACAAAAAGGGCATTTATAAATGGGAGGATAGATCTTTCACAGGCAGAGGCAGTAATAGATATTATAAATGCAAAAACGGAACAAAGCTTAAAAATAGCGGCAAAAAACCTCAGTGGCAATATTAAAGAAAAAATGTTTGAAATAAAGGAGTCTTTACTTGAGGTACTTGTACAGCTGGATGCAGCAGTTGATTTTATTGAGGAGGACCTGGAGACCATCCCTTATGATGAACTAAAAATAGATATACTAAAAATATATAATGAAGTTGGGAAATTAGTAAAGGATGAAAAAAAGGGAGAGATAATAAAAAATGGAATAAAAGCAGCAATTGTAGGCAAGCCAAATGTTGGGAAATCAAGCCTGTTGAATCTCTTATCCAAAAAAGAAAAAGCCATTGTTACTGAAATCCCTGGCACGACCCGGGATGCGGTGGAGGAAATACTTTATATAGAAGGAATACCCTTGATCTTAATAGATACTGCGGGAATTAGAAATACAGAAGATAGAATAGAAAAAATTGGTGTAGAAAAAAGTTTGAAACAAATAGACGATGCTGATCTTGTAATAATAGTATTGGACGGAAGCAGGGAGTTTGACAATATTGATGAGCAGATAATTAAAAAAATAGAAAAGAAGAAAGCTATTTGTTGTATAAATAAAAAGGACGTAAAGCAAAAGATAAATATAGATAATATCGCATGCCACTTCCCTACTACCAATATTATAAAAATTTCTGCATTAAAAGGTAGTGGAGTTAAAATGCTAGAAGAAAGAATAAAATCCATGATTCTCGATGATGGGGATTGTGGAATAGAAGAAAAGATAATTGTAAATGCAAGACATAAAAACATTTTAAAAGAAATACAAAATATGGTCAATAAGGCTCTAAATGCAATGGATAATAATTTATCTGAAGAATTTCCATCCTCTGATCTTAGAATAGCATATGACCTGATAGGAGAAATAACAGGTGAGACCGCAAGAGACGATATACTCAATAGAGTATTTACAAGGTTTTGTATCGGCAAATAAAATATTTGGCAAAAATCAATATGATTAGGATATTTGACGCAATTGTTTCACGTGAAACAATTGGAAAGTAAATTGATGAAAAAAAAAGACATAAAAGAATATGATGTAGTTATCATAGGCGGGGGAATCTCCGGTTGTGAAGCATCTTATATTTCAGCCACAAAAGGGGCCAGGACATTATTAATATCCATAAACACAGATAGTATTGGATATATGGCTTTTGAAAATTATATATCAAATGCAAAAGGGGTAACTGCTGCAGGGAAAAATATCTGGAATGGCTTAACAATAAAAAAAGCTGCACAAAAAAGTAGAATCGGTTTCAACAATATTATGAGTATAGAAAAAGACAATAGCAGCGATACGATCATAATTGACAGAAAACGGCAAATGATAAAAGTAAAAGAAATTATTGAAAACCATGTAAATATTGAGACCAGACAGGCTCTTGTAGTAGATTTAATTCTTACTGGTAGTATTTATAATGTGGTAACAAACGACGGTTACACATATAAAAGTAAAGCCATTATATTTGCACCCGGGACTTTTCTTGATTCAATAATTTTTTGGGGCTCTTATAATATTGCTGCTGGAAGACCAGGAGAAATAACATCGAAAAAACTTTTAAAAAATCTTAATAAAATTGGTTTTAAATTTAAAGAAGCAAAAGTATATTCCGGGCCTAGAATTGACAGGAGAACCCTGGATCCAAATAAATATATCAAAAATAAAGATAGCCATGAACTAAATATAATCCCGGAAGGAAAAGAGACGAATGAGTTTTATGTTGATGGGTTTAAGACGGCTAATAGCGAAGAACAACAATTAAAAACATTAAGGGGGATAAAAGGGATGGAAAATATAATAATGACAAGGCCGGGTTATGGTATTAAATATAATATCCTCTCCCCTTTTCAAATAAATAAAAACCTTGAAAGTAAAAAATTTCCAGGTCTATTTTTTTGCGGAAGGGTAAACGGACTGTCAGAATATGAGTCTAATGCTGCGCAGGGATATATCGCAGGGGTAAACGCACTTAAGAAAATAATAAAATAAGTATAACATTGTTTCACGTGAAACACTTAAATAATAAGAGATGAAAAAAACAGAAAATAGTTATGAAATTATAATTGTAGGAGCAGGACATGCTGGTTGTGAGGCGGCGCTTGCATCAGCAAGGATAGGGCTTCAGACTTTACTTCTAACTATAAATATAGATAAAACTGCCTCAATGCCGTGCAATCCAGCTATTGGAGGACTGGGTAAAAGTCAGCTTGTGAGAGAGCTGGATGCAATGGGGGGTCAAATGGGAAAAGCTGCAAATAAGACGCTTCTTCAGATAAAAACCCTTAATGGCAGCAAAGGCCCGGCTGTTCAAGCCCTGAGAGCCCAGATAGATAAAAAGGAATATGAAATAGAGATGAAAAGGGTACTTGAAAATACCGAAAACCTTATTTTAAAACAGGGAACTGTAGAAAAAATAATAGTAGAGGGAAAAGAAATCAGGGGAGTTGCTCTGGAAAGCGGACCAGTCTTCCAGTCAAAAGCAGTAATTATAGCAACAGGAACATTTTTAAGGGGCCGTATAATAATAGGGGATAAAGACTATAATGCAGGAAGAATGGGAGAATATTCCTCGATGAGACTTACCGCAAGCCTAAAAGACATCGGTTTTAAGATCGACAGGTTTCAAACAGCTACTCCTCCAAGAATAGACAGGCGTACGATAGATTTTAAGAGATTGAAGGTTCAGGAAGGAGAAAGCAAGCCGCTTAGTTTTTCTTTTTGGGATGAAGAAATAATACATGAAAATATTCCCTGCTATCTTACATATACAAATAAAAATACACATAAGACAATCGAAGATAATATTGAATACTCACCAATAAAAAGCGGAATGATTAATACTCATGGTCCCAGACACTGTCCGTCTATTGACAGGAAGGTTATTAATTTCCCTGACAAAACAAGACATCCGATATTTATTGAACCTGAAGGAAGAAATACAAATGAGACATATCTCCAAGGTCTTACCACAAGTATGCCTGCTGGTATACAGCAAAAGATAGTAAATACAGTTGAGGGACTTGAGGAGGCAAGAATAATTAAACCCGGATATGCAGTAGAATATGATTATATACTGCCCGATCAGCTTAATTTTACAATGGAGTCTAAGATTATCCAGGGCCTATATTTTGCCGGCCAGATAAACGGAACATCCGGTTATGAAGAAGCAGCGGCCCAGGGATTTGTGGCTGGAGTAAATGCTTGCCTGAAAATAAATAAAAAGGAGCCCCTGATACTTACAAGGGATAATAGCTATATAGGGGTACTTATAGATGATCTTCTTACAAAAGAATTATCTGAGCCTTATAGGATGTATACATCAAGGGCAGAATACAGGTTGGTTTTAAGATCAGATAATGCTGACCGGAGATTATCAGAAATAGGATTAAAAATAGGGCTAATATCAGATGAAATGTACGGTAGTTTTAAAAAAGAACAAAAAGAAATAAATGAAGTTATTGAGAAACTTAAGTGCGAAAAGATAAATCCTGGCAGCAAAATAAATAAAATGCTTTCAAATATAAATACGAGTACCATTGATAGCCCTACAGCCCTTCACCAACTGCTAAAAAGACCGGAAGTAAATATCGATGCACTGGTAAGCAGCTTTTTCAAAGAAGGTATTAATTACGATAGGAAGGTTCTTAAACAGGTAGAAATTGAAATAAAATACAAAGGGTATATAAAGCGGCAACTTTCTGAGATAAAAAAATTATCAGGGATTGAAAAATATATACTGCCACAAGAATTTGACTATTTTTCAATTTCCGGACTTACTTATGGAGCCCGGGAAAAATTAAGTAAGATAAAACCCAATACGCTGGGACAAGCTTCAAGAATAGCAGGAGTCTCACCTGCAGATATATCAGTTCTTATAATGGTGCTAAAACAGAGAACCGGAAAGAGATTATGATTTTAGAACAAAAAAAGATGCTATATGAATATCTTGGAAAGACAGGTATTAATAATGACAGCGGAAAGATAGACAAGGTTAGCAGTTACCTGGAAATAGTTTATGAAAAAAATAAAGTAATAAATCTTATAGGTACAAAAGAAAAGAAAGATATTTTTATAAAGCATATACTTGATTCACTTTCAATATTTAATTTAAAAGTATTGAGTAAGGGAGAACACCCCGGAAAAAAGATTATAGATATTGGAACCGGTGGGGGACTGCCAGGGACACTTCTTGCTATCTTCTTACCTGAATCAAAAATATTCCTGATCGACAAATCAAAGAAAAAAACAGACTTCTTAAGGGAAACAATAGAAGCACTTGATCTTGAAAATATAAGGGTCATCACAGATAGGGCGGAAGAGCTTTCCAGAAAAGTGGGCTTTAGGGAAAAGTTCGATATAGTAATTGCCAGGGCTGTTACAAAATTTAATATTCTTTTAGAACTAGCCATTCCATTTTGTACTATAAATGGTAGAATTATATTTTATAAAAGCAAGAAAGTATTTGAGGAAATAAAGGAGCACAGTGAGGCAATATCCAAACTTGGAGGAGAGTTCGAAGAGCTACATGATGTTGAAGTCCCGGACCTCGAGGGGTTTAGGACTTTTTTAATTCTCAAAAAGGGAAAACGGACTCCTTTAAAATACCCAAGAAATTTTGCCCAGATCAAGAAAAAGCCTTTATAAAAAATCATATAATGTACAAATATATATATGTGTAAATACACAATAATAGGATGGCATATCAATGGAAGTAATAGGAAAAATATTTAAGAAAAAAAGTAAAGATGAGGAAAAACTCCTTAACAGGGTAATAGCAATAACCAATCAAAAAGGTGGTGTGGGGAAAAGCACGACTGCGGTAAATATATCTGCATACCTTAGCTCATATGGATATAAAACATTGATGATAGACCTTGACCCCCAGAGCAATTCGACAAGCGGAATGGGAATAAATCCTGGAGGCGTTGATAAATCAATATATGATGTCATCATTATTGATGTTGATCCACATGAAGCTATTATCGATACTGCTTATAAAAACCTTAGGATCCTTCCTTCATCAATACAACTAGCAGGTGCCGAGGTAGAACTTGTTTCCAGCCTTAAAAGGGAATACCGCCTCAAAGAGGCAGTAAATAAAATCGAGGAAGAATATGATTTTATAATCATCGACTGCCCCCCAGCTCTAGGGCTCCTTACGATAAATGCACTCAGTGCTGCAAAGGAAGTGATAATACCGATTCAATGTGAGTACTATGCACTTGAGGGATTGGGGCAATTATTAAATACGATAGATCTTGTAAAGAAAAATCTTAATGAGGGTTTAAAAATAAGTGGTGCGATTATGACAATGTATGATTCCAGGACAAAGCTAGGGGACCAGGTCATAGAGGAAGTTAAAAATCATTTTTCTAATAAAGTATATAAGACGATAATACCGAGAAATATCAGGCTAAGCGAAGCTCCCAGCCACGGCAAGCCCATAATAGATTATGATCCGGACTGCAGGGGAGCGAAGGCATATAATAATTTTACAAAGGAAGTGATAGACAATGGCTAGAAGAGGATTAGGAAGAGGACTCGACGCATTGATACCAAGCGCAGATAAGACCAGGGAAGAAGGTCCAAAAAAAGAAAGAGTCATGGAGCTTTTACTGGATGATATAGTCCCGAATAAAAATCAACCAAGGTCAAAGTTTAAAGATGGGACCCTGGACGAACTAGCCGAATCAATAAAAGAGTTTGGAGTGCTTCAACCGATAATCGTTAGAATTATTGAAGGGGAAGATAAATACGAGATAATAGCTGGAGAGAGAAGATATAGAGCTACCAAAAAAAACGGCATTACTACAATACCGGCCCTGGTGGTTGAAAAAATAACTGATACAGCATCCCTGGAAATGGCACTTATAGAAAACATTCACAGGGAGAATTTGTCTCCAATGGAGCAAGCTTATTGCTATAAGCAGCTTATTGATGAATTCACCATAACTCATCAGGAGATGTCAAAAAGAATAGGCAAGAGCAGGACAGCTATAACCAATGTCCTGAGACTGCTTACCCTCCCGCTGGAGGTCCAAAAGCTGCTGGATGATGATAGTATAAGCGAGGGCCATGCAAGGGCGCTTCTTGGATTGGGGAGCAAAGAGGAACAAATAAAGACAGGTAAGAAAATTGCTGAAAAGGGAATGAGTGTAAGAGAAGTAGAAAAACTGGTTGATAGCCATAAACAAACCCCTGATGCAACAAAGGAGAGAAAAGTCCTGCAGTTCAATAAGATCCCAAGAATAACCCAGCAATTAAGTTTGCACCTCCAAACACAGGTAAAGATAAATATTGGAAAGAAAAAGGGGAAGATCGAAATAGAGTTTGACAATATAAAAGAACTTGAACGAGTGGTGGGAAAAATAATTGGATAAAAAACCTTCATGGTTAAAGAAAAAGATAAGTCTTGATAATACAAATATATCAGCTATAAAAAACCTTATTGATTCTTCAAACCTCCATACTGTTTGTCAGAGTGCAAAATGCCCCAATATATTTGAGTGCTTTAGCAAGCGGACCGCAACCTTTATGCTGATGGGGGATACGTGCACAAGAAATTGTGGATTTTGTGGAGTAAATAGCGGCAGACCGCTTCCACTTGATAAGAACGAGCCTGATAAAATTGCAGCAGCCATAAAGGAAATGGGCCTCCTCTATGCAGTTATAACATCTGTTACAAGAGATGATCTTGATGATGGGGGAGCCTCACATTTTGTCAAAACCATAAAAGCTATAAAAAACTTAAATCCAGAAATAAGGGTAGAATGCCTGGTGCCTGATTTTGGAGGAAGTAAAAAGGATCTGGAGACCTTATTATCAGGGGAGCTGGATGTCCTGAATCATAATATAGAGACAGTTGAATCTAATTATGGCAAAGTAAGGAGCAGCGCAGACTATGGGCGTTCCCTGAAGCTGCTTGAAAGGGCAAAAGAGATAAGACCTGATATTTATACAAAATCGGGATTTATGCTGGGGCTTGGTGAAAACAGGGAACAGATATTAAAATTATTAGAAGATCTAAAAGAGAGCAAAGTAGATATTATTACAATAGGTCAATACTTGAGTCCTTCAGAAGAAAATATAGCTATAGCAAAATACTATACACCGGAAGAATTTAAAGAAATAGAAAAAACCGCTATAAAATCTGGATTTAGGGCGGTTTCGGCAGGTCCCTTTGTCCGCTCTTCATATGGGGCGGAGCTGTTACTTGATAAAGCTTTGAAGAATAAATAATAATTTTACCGGAGGGTTAATATGAAATACAGGATACTTGGAAAAACTAATTTTAAGATATCGGAAGTATCTCTGGGAACCTGGCAGCTCGGAGGGAAGTGGGGCGAAAGTTTTGATTCCCATACGGCAGAAGAAATACTTGATAAAGCAATCGAGAAAGGTATAAACTTCATTGATACCGCAGATGTATATAATGACGGCCTGAGTGAAATTGCAATAGGAAAGTTTTTAAAAAAAGTTAAATCCAGGATATATATAGCTACAAAATGTGGTAGAAAGCTTAATCCCCATACTACAGAAGGTTATAATAAAGAAAATATCACAGGATTTGTGGAAGATAGTTTAAAGAGGCTCGACATAGAAGCCCTGGACCTTATACAGCTGCACTGTCCGCCTACAGAAGTATATTACAGGCAGGAGGCTTTTGAAGCTCTTGAAGACCTGAAGATGAATGGCAAGATACTGCATTATGGTGTTAGTGTTGAAAAAGTCGAAGAGGCGTTAAAAGCGGTTGAACAACCGGGAGTCGCATCTGTCCAGATCATATACAATATGTTCAGACTGAAGCCAGCTGAGAACTTTTTTGAAATAGCTGATTCGAGAAATGTAGGGATAATAATAAGGGTACCACTTGCAAGCGGACTCCTTACAGGAAAATTTTCTAAAAAAACAGTTTTTTCAAAAGACGATCACAGGAATTTTAATAGGGAAGGGGAGTTTTTTGATAAAGGAGAGACTTTCTCCGGTGTTCCTTATGAGATAGGCCTTGAGGCAGTAGAAGAACTTAAAAAAATATTTGGTACTAATGACATCGCACTTAATTCACTTAAGTGGATACTTTCAAATGAGTATATAAGCTGCTTGATCCCCGGAGCAAGCAGAGTTGAACAGGTTGAAACAAATTCAAAAGTCTCTGATATGGCCCCGATTTCCAGTGAACAGACAGATAGGATAAATACTGTCTATAAAAAGTATATTAAGGAGTATGTCCATCATCTGTGGTAAAGAGTAAAAAAATGAGTAATAAAGCTGTATTTTTAGACAGAGATGGGACCATCATCAAAGATAATGGATACATTGGAAATTTAGATGATGTAGAGTTCTACTCTTTTACATTTGAGGCACTAAAACTTTTACAGGAAGAGTTTTTATTATTTATTGTTACCAATCAGTCCGGTATAGGTAAAGGTCTTGTAAAAGAAAAGGATGTAGAAAACTTAAACGACTACATTTTAAGCTATCTGAGTGAGAAAGAAATCAAGATAGAAGAACTCTTTTACTGCCCCCACAAGACAGAAGATAAATGTGCTTGTAAAAAGCCACTGCCTTATTTTATCGACTTTGCTGCAGAAAAATACAATATTGATATAGATCAGTCATTTGTAATTGGTGATCACCCTTCTGATATATTATTTGCTAAAAATGCGGGAGCTGCTGGTATTTTTGTATTAACCGGGCACGGCAGGGGACATTTAAAAGAAATTGAAGAAGATACTATAATCAGTAAAAACCTCTATTATGCTGCCAGGAAGATACTAGAAGAAGATAAGAAATACACCTACTAGAAGGCAGCCACTCATCTTGCCAAGCGACGAGCCAAGTACAGTCCGTGTAGCATCTATTCCTTTTGAATGCAGAAATTCAGATAGATTTCCTTCAAAGTATCCTGCTATGGCATCTGAGATCGCATTCCCTACAATAGCACCAGCAAGGGCACCTGCAGCCCCAAAGAGCTCAGCTCCGATTACAGTGGGTATTATAAGTATCAGATTATCTGTGAAGCCGAATATAATATCAGGAAGCATCTTTTTCAGGTCTATTTTCAAGAAATATGCAATCAGTATAGGAATAAACCCCAGGGTAAATATTATAAGGCTTACAAATCTTCCAAGCCTCATTGAGTAAAATGCTATAAACGTTATAAAAGCTGAAAGAAGTATGACAATGGTAGTCTCCATTATCTTTTTTTCATTTCTTTTATTTAATCTTTTTCTTATTCTTTTGATCATGTCTTCTCCGTATTCCTTTAATCATGGATTTTTTATAAACTACATAATTTAATCATTTTATTGACTCATCGGCAATTCCTCTAGTAAAAATTTATATAATCAATATTTCATTAAAAAATATTAATGTTCTGTCAAGGCCCCATAATAAGATATAATATTTATTAATTTTATTCATAAAAAACCATAGGTGAGGTTATCGTGCAAAAAAGAAAGCTACTTATAACTATTGTGGCTATTCTCACTATTTCTCTCATAAGCCTGGCTGTTACATGTTTGGCTCCCAGTGAAGCTCCAACCTTAGAGTTGGAAATATATAATGGTCCAGATTATTCGGAGTCAGACAATATGTGTTACTACAGGATAGAAGCTAAAACAACAGGCATGCCCGAACCCGAGATCGAATTTGACGATGACGATAATGTTAGCCTACTTGGTTCTGGCAGAGTGGAAGTAGGTGTAGAAGTTGGTGATACCTATACTCTTACAGCAGTTGCTACAAATTCAGCGGGTACCGCTTCTGTTTCTATTATCCTTGAAGGTGAATGTGGTGAAGAATCTGCAGACGCAGACGCAGATACCGATGCCGATACTGACGCAGACGCAGATACCGATGCAGATGCAGACGTAGTAAAAGAAGCTCCCACCATTAGTTTAGCGATCTATGAGGGGCCACTCCCTATTGAAAGCGTATGTGTCTATAGGATAGAAGCTACAGTTACTGGCAGCCCCACTCCTTCCTCAGTTTCCTGGAGTAAAGACGATAGCCTGGGTTCTTTTGGAAATAAAAAAGTGCAGGTTAATATAAATAATCCCGGCGATACATATACTCTCACTGCCACTGTTTCTAATTCAGAAGGTTCTGATACAGCTTCCATCGATCTTAACTGGGATTGTCCAGTACCTACACCTGATCCTATAGAAACAGATGTGGACATTGATGTAAATAAAAGCATAAGTGGTTATATTATTGTGCAACAGGTCGCCTATCAAAATATCTACTATACATTTGTTGGAGACTATTCAAATGATAGACAAATAAAGGCCTATCTAAGTTTTAATATAAACAGCATAAGCGATCTGGATGATGTTACTATTAAAGATACATCTCTTTCCATGCAGGTAGATGGCATTGAAGGCCACCCCGAGACTATGCCCGAGGTACATGTAAAAACATTTGATTATGGTGATTCTCTAACACTTGCGGACCAGGGAGCTGGCGGGGATTTTGTAGGAACTTTTCCCACTTCATCCACTATGACAAGTTTTAATTTCTCAAGTGCTGAGTTAGAAGCAGCACTGCAGAATGCAGTAGATTCTAATAGTCAGAGGCTTCAGCTAAAGATCAGTCTCAGCGGCATAAATACTGATGGTGTGAATGATTGGTACAGGTTTATATTAGGTGATATAAGCTTACATGTTAAGTATGAAGTACCCGGGTAGTTTACCAGGATTATTAGCTTTAATGAGATAATCCAAAGATTATTATATAAAAACTTAATTATAATAAGACCTCTTTAGCCAGAGGTCTTATTATTTAAGTGACATCCTCACGGCAATAAATTACCATGCATCCCGTTTGGGATTTGGTTCCTGCTTCACAGAGTCAACTTGCAGTGCAGCGGTTGTTCTCTCCACAGGCTTTAATTCGGATGTGTCCCACCCTATTAGAAAAAAGCATATAACAAATTATGTACAAAATCAAAAAAATATTAGCTCTCATCCCGGATTTAAAAAACCAGGGATTCCCGCTTTTGTTCCTAAAAAGTGGCAGTCCCAGGTAACAATTTTTAAACCAGATCTCTTAAAAGACTCAATATGTTTAAAAACAGAGGACATATTTGAAAATCAAAAATGATCACTTATAATAAAAACAATAATTTAAACTGTTAATAAGATGGTAAATTTAAATAAAGAATTGATTGCACCTTGTGGAATGAATTGTGGCATAT
>CAZKVA010000025.1:10872-15260 GCA_964556035.1 uncultured Actinomycetota bacterium | reverse complement strand
TTTATATAATATAATAAATTGGCTGAAATCCTTAATGGAAAAGTATATATATAAATGGCAATAAAAAAATCAAAAGATAAAAAACTTGAGAATCCCGGAGATATTATTGAGGCGCTTTCCAAGATCGGAGAGGCTATAACTTCCGATCTCTATCTTGAGGATATCTTAAAGCTTATAGTCGCAGTTACAGCAGAGGTCATGGATTCAAAGATATGTTCACTTATGCTCCTTGATCCCAAGACAAAAGAGCTTGCAATTAAAGCTACCCAGAGTATAAGCCGTGAATATATTGATAAGGATCCCCTGAAACTGGGAGAAGGTATTGGTGGCAGGGTGGCAGTAGAAAATAAACCTGAGATTGTTTATAATATTTCTGAAGACAAAGATTATAGATATCCTGATATTGCTAAAAAGGAAGGCCTTGTGTCTCTTTTATGCGTACCTCTTCATTTTAAGGGAAAAGTAGTCGGAACGATCACAACATATACCTCAAGGCCTCATCATTTCAGCGAGTATGAGACCCATATCCTGCAGGCAGTAGCTGATCAGGCCGCAATCGTTATTGAAAACTACCGGCTGGTGGTTGAGACAAAGGTCATTAAGGAGGAACTTGAAAGCAGGAAGGTAGTGGAGAGAGCCAAAGGAATACTTATGAATGAGCATGGCCTGACTGAAGATGAGGCCTTTAAAAGGATCCAGAAATTTGCTATGGATAACCGTAAATCGATGAGGGAAATAGCAGATGCAATTGTTCTTTCAAATGAGATGAAACAGGAAAATGCATAGGGACATAAGAACAGAAGGCCGCTACTTGTGATCCGGAAATATTCCTCTTAATAATTGCACTGCAATAACTGCTATAAAATCTGCTTAGAAAGCATCCCGTTTCATGATATAATCACGTGGTTTTATTTTTCTTAGGGGAATTTGTTTTTAAAAGTGAAAAATTAATATAAATATGTTAGGGGGAAGAAAATGCCATTAGTACCAATGAAACAGATCCTGGACGAAGCGGTAAAAGGCGGATACGGAGTAGGAGCATTTAATGTAAACAATATGGAACAGATACATGGGATCATGAAGGCTGCATCAGAGACAATGTCCCCGGTCATCCTTCAGGCATCCAGGGGAGCACTTGTTTATACAAATATGTACTATATTAAATATATGGTGCTGGCTGCAGTAGAGGATAATCCTGAAATACCCATCTCACTTCATCTTGACCATGGTAATAGTTTTGAGACATGCAAACAGGCTATCGAACTAGGTTTTACCTCAGTTATGATAGATGGTTCATTAAAAGAAGACTCCAAGACACCTACGAATTTTGAGGAGAATGTCCAGGTAACAAAGGAAGTAGTAGAGTATGCGCATAAATTTGGAGTAAGCGTTGAAGGTGAGCTGGGGACCCTCGGGGGGATCGAAGACGGAGTAGGTTCCGGCAAGGTGATGCTTACTGATCCTGATGAGGCTATTAAATTTATAGAGTTAACAGGTGTTGATGCTCTGGCGCTGGCAATAGGTACGAGCCATGGTGCTTATAAATTCAAGGCAGAACCCACGCTTGCCATGGATATTATCACCTCGATAGAGGAACGCATTCCGGGGATGCCGCTTGTGATGCATGGGTCCTCTTCGGTACCGACTGAACTTATTGAGATAATAAATAAATATGGCGGAAAACTGGAAAAGACTATGGGAGTGCCCATGAAGAGTATCCAGGAAGCAATTGGAAGAGGGATCAGGAAGGTAAATGTAGATACTGACGGACGTCTTGCCATAACAGGTGCGATAAGAAAGTATATGCATGAAAATCCAGCTGCATTTGATCCGAGGTCTTATTTTGGTGAAGCAAGGGAAGCGGTCTACCAGATAGTCAAAGGTAAGATGGAAGATTTCGGGACTAATGGACATGCCGGAGATTATGAGCCTCTTACACTTGAAGATATGAAAAAGTTTTACGAGAGCAAATAATAGCGCGGTAAAGTGCTTTAAGTAAGATAGTTCCTTAGTAATATCTTTACTGCCTTCCCGGATATTTATGGATACTGCAATAATAAAAGAGATAAAAGACTATAGTTCTTCTGTAAATGAATTACTGGAAGAACTGGACTTTGGGGGAAGGCTTGATGGTATCAGCAGGATAATAATCAAGCCAAACCTTCTTCAAGACAGTCCACCTCCATGTACCACTGATGTTGATTGTGTGGAAGCTATCATCAAGTATATTAAAACCCGCAATAATCGCATCCCTGTAATCATCCTCGAAGGTTCGGGGGGATGTGAGACATCAAAAGCTTTTAAAACACTCGGATATGAGGAGCTGGCAGAAAATCATGGCGTCACCCTTATGGATGTCGATCATAGTCCTCTTGTGAAGCTAGAAAATAAAAATGCCCGGGTATATAAAGAAATATATCTGCCGGAAATAATTTTTGATTCATATTTGATATCTGTACCTGTGCTCAAGGATCACCTGATGACGACAGTCACATTGGGTTTAAAAAATATGATCGGCCTGCTGCACAAAAAACATTATGGAAATTATTGGAGCTATAATAGAAGTGATGTTCACAGAGTCGGTGTAGACGAGGCGATATTTGATCTTAATGATTATATAGACATAGACCTTACTGTAATAGATGGAAGACTTGGACAGGAAGGAAGCCATCTTTCCGGGGGTAGGGTATGTTTACCGGCAAAGAGTGTGGTAATAGGCGGATACGATTCCCTGGAAGTAGACAAAGCTGGTGCCAGGATCCTTGGACATGACTGGAGGAATGTGAGGCACCTTAAGATGATCGATAAAAAACAAGGTTAAAAATTCATATTACCCCCTTAAATCTCAAGATATATTTATCAACTTTTACCTTAATAAATATCTGGGATATGATAATGGGAGCTATAATGAGTTCTGAAAAAATAATGATTAACCTCAAAGGTTGGATAAAGCTCTGACATATAATAATTAATCCGGCTAATGGTATTATGATAAGTGCAGCTATGTATGCTCCGATTACTCCAGCAAGTGCAAATTTTACATCTCCTCCAGGTTATGTAACACACTACTTGCATCCCACTATTTTACCTCCCACAAAGCTAGATCTGATTCTCAGGCAGATTTCCCGGATTTACTGACCGTATTTTTTCTTTTCCTAAAACTGCCCGGTTTATGCAGCCATAAAGCCTTATTCACCAGATAAGTCTTAATGATCTTATTATATTCATACAATTTCTTTGTGCTATAATACGAACCAGTTTTTAGATATTCGGAGGTGGCGCATAATATGGATTTCTTTTTGCTATATCAATATATAGTTGCTGCTATTCTTTTATTAATAATGATCAATTTCATTATTAATTGTTTTCTATTCAAAGATACTATAAAGCATAAACTCCCGGAAAGTTTCCTTAAGGAAAGACCCCTGATATCGATCCTTATTCCTGCCAGGAATGAGGAGGATAATATAAAAAGGTGTATTAACTCACTTCTCAAGCAGGATTATAATAATCTTGAAATACTCGTACTCGACGATGGTTCCATAGACAGAACAGCGGAAATAGTAAATAAGCTTATAAAAAAAGACCCGCGCATCAGGTTGTATTACGGTAAGCCCCTTGCCAGGGGATGGCTCGGCAAGTCATATGCCTGCCAGCAATTAGCCGGCTATGCAAAAGGGCAGTACCTCCTGTTTGTAGATGCAGATACTCTTCATTTTCCGACTTCTATATCCTCAGCGGTTGCGTGTCTTTTAAAATACAAAGTAGATGCTCTTTCTGTATTTGCAAAGCAGATAATGGTCACATTTCCTGAAAGGATGGTCATCCCATTCGGTAATTTTATGATAATGGGATTTATGCCGCTTGCACTTATAAGGAGATCCAGAAAGGCTCTTTTCTGTACTGCCATAGGGCAGTTCATGCTCTTCAAGAAAGATATATATAAAGCTATAGGAGGGCACGAGTCTGTAAAGGGAAAGATACTGGAAGATGTTATCATCTCCAAGCAGGTAAAAAGATGCGGATACAAGTTTATGATATTTGATGGGAGAAGTAATCTCTACTGCAGGATGTATCATAATTTCTCCGAGGTTGTAAGCGGATATTCAAAGGTTTTATTTTCTTCATTTGATTACAGTGTCATGATGATGTCTACTGCAATAGTGGTGATTGCAGCGATCTACCTGATGCCTTTTGTAATGCTCCCCTTAAGTATAATATTTGATTGGCAGCAGGCATATATAAATATGATCTTCCTTCAGATGATATTTATACTGGTGACAAGAATAATATTATCGGTCAGGTATAGGATGAAAGCTGTCGACATACTTCTCTACCCCCTTTCGGTTATATATCTTCTATCCATAGCAGCAAATTCAGTCCTTCAG
>CAZKVA010000025.1:0-10772 GCA_964556035.1 uncultured Actinomycetota bacterium | reverse complement strand
AGAGGATGTATTGCAATTACCAGCCCTCCCATGGTCGCCAATCCTTTTCCTCCCCGGAACTTAAGATAAGGCGAGTAGTTGTGGCCCGCAACTGCTACGCAGCCTGCTATAATTGCAAGCATCAGATTTCCGGTAAACATATATACAAGAAAATATGAAAAATATCCTTTAGACATATCAAGGGCTATGCCGGCTATGCCCCATATTTTGGAAACATTAAAGACCAGATTCCAACCTCCCGGATTTTTGTCCCCGATTTTTGTCAGGTCCTTTTTTCCGGCTGCCATAGCTAAAAGGTTGCAGAAGGGTATGGCTCCTATCAGGTAACAAAGGACTATGGTGCCGGTTATTTTTACTACTTCCAAAATTCCCATATTTTAACCGCATTCTTTTTAAATGTTTCTTAGGATCTATTCCATTTTTATAAAGCTTAAGTCTTATAAAAATATTTTGCCATTACTAAATAGACATTTGTTTTTACTATTAGTTTCTACTTCAGGGCAGATAAAATCAGGTTCAATTGAGTTTTAATCTTTTTGCAGATGCGCCTGTTGCCTCATAAATAAATCTAAAGGAAAGCATGCGTTGACTTATACTGCCATATTATTTATAATTTTTGCGAAACGTTTCGCTTATTACAGGCAAGTTATAGACAATAAGTCGATTTATTATTATGAAAAAAAAGATAAAAAGATCTTCAATAAAGGATGTGGCAAAAGAAGCCGGTGTCTCCATCTCTACTGTATCCAGCGTTATAAACAAGAATAAGTTTGTAAGCGAAGAGAGGGAGAAGAGGGTCCTTGATGCTATAAAAAAATTAAAATATAAGCCCAATATTATTGCCAGGGGACTCAGGACAAAAAGCACGCGGGCTGTAGGTGTGATACTGCCTGATATAGCGCAACCTTTTTTTGCCCAGGTCATAAGAGGAATGGAAGAGACTGCCAGAACAAGAAACTATACCTTGATACTGGGATGTTCATTCTATGATATCGTAGAAGAGGAGCGCCAGATAAATATCCTGATGAACCAGTTTGTAGACGGCATTATATTTTTCTGTGGTTTTGACAGCCATGATCATATAAAGATGGTCCATGACTCAGGGATACCGGTCGTTATGACTGACAGGGAGATAGGAAATACGCAGATACCATCAGTCCTGATCGATAATACACTTGCAATGGAAAAGGTAATTGATTATCTGGCGGATTTAGGACACAGGGAGATAGGTTATCTGTCATTTAGTCTTGATAATCAAACGACTGTCCGCAGAAGGTATGAAGGGTACCTTTCAGGCCTTAAAAAAAATGGCCTTAAGTTTAATCCGGAACAGGTGATCATTGATGATTCTATAAGACTTAATGAATTTAAGGGAACTTATAATGTGGTCAAGGAGCTGCTTAAGAAAAATAGTATGCCTACTGCATTTACGACACTTGCAGATTACCTGTCGATCGGCCTCATTAAGGCTTTGAAGGAAATGGGCTACAGGATACCGGAAGATATATCTGTAGTCGGATTCAATAATGAGATCGTCTGCCAGTTTTCCGAACCTTCGCTGACTTCAGTGAAGCAGCCCAAAAAGCTGATGGGAAAGACTGCTATGGACCTGCTGCTGGATATGGTAGAGGGAAAGAAAATAGAAGAAAAAAATATTGTTCTTCCTACCAAGATAATTGAAAGAGACTCAGTTGGTCCTGTAAAGATAAAGAAGAAAGCATAATTTCAACAATAATTCAACCTTAGGTTTTTTCTATTGACAAGGAACTTTAAATGTAATATCCTTACAGCGAAACGTTTTGCGAATCGTTTTGCTAAGGAGGGTTAAAATCTTAAATATTTTCAATACTTATATTCAAGTCATAGGTAATTCTATATTTTAAACAAAGTAAATTTCATTTTTAACATATATTTTTATTAATTTTCTCTGTTCAAGGAAAAAATTCTCAATTGAGGAGGTGAGGATCTTAAAGAGAAGAAAATTAAAGTCATAAAAGTAAGTAATCCTTTATAAGGAGGGTAAAAGAATGAGTAAAGTAAAACAAATCGTATTTGCAGGGCTGGTAGTAGCTATGATTTCGGTTTTCATAGTACTTCCTGCTTGCACAGCAGAACCAGAAGTCATAATTGAGACAGTGACCGAGACAGTGATCGAAACAGTAACGGAAACTGTTACAGAAACCGTAGTAGAGGAAGCAGCTGGGGGATATGCATATTATGAGACTCTCAGGGAATCTGCAATAGCCAATGAAGCATATCCTGATGCACCTGCAGCAGGACACACTCTTGCATTTACAAACATAATGGGAGGCATTCCATTCTGCGAAGATGTCTGGCAAAATGTTCAGGACCAGTGGGCCCTGGCCGGTGGTGACCCTGCGGACCTGTATTATGCTGACAACCAGTACGATGCAACCATAGGTCTTAAGAATGCAGATATCATGCTTGCAAAAAGTCCTGATGTACTTATCAATTTCCAGTTCGATTCAAAGGTAAACAGCATTATATCAACTAAATTTACCCAGGCTGGTATTCCTATTATAGCAGTAGATGTACCTACGCCGAATGCACCATTCATGGGTGCAAATAATTTCTATGTGTCCTACCTTGGCGGAGAGTATGCAGTCGAAGCTGTTGAAGCCAGTGGAGGCATAGACACGCTTGATGCTATAATACTTATACAGATGCCAGCAGGCGGCGAGGTCCTGACGCTCAGATCCGAAGGTTTCTATCAGGCATTTGTCGATAAGTATGGAGCAGATGTAATAGATCCTATTACATATAGAGCTGACGGTGGTGCAGGTGAGGCTGAACAGGCCAGTAAGGCAATGACAGATATCATGTCAACAATACCTGATGCTGAATATGTAGCAATGACATCTGTCAATGAGCAGACAATGAGCGGATGTATTGCATCTATCCAGACTGCTGGAAGATGGGATCCTGAAAAATGGTTCATAGTCACAATGGGATGTGATAATGTGGGCAAGCAGCAGATCCGTGACGGACTGACTGATGGTGCGGTTGCATTCTTCCCGGAAAGATATGGAGAGTACCTGGTACCTGCATCTTTAGCACTAATGAATGGCGAGGTCGTACCCCCATTCCTCTATGTTGAGAATGTTGTAATCAATGAAGACAATATCGACGAATGGTATCCTGAATAATCATTAGTCGGAGCTTTCCTTTGAAAGCTAAGGATTATTAAGAAGGCCGAGGGGCCAGAGGCCACAGCAAGTCCCCTCGGCCTAAAATTTAGGTGGTGATGAAGTGTCTAACAGTAATGGCATTGTTTTAAAGATGAAAAATATTACTAAAATATTTCCAGGTGTGATAGCTCTGGATGATGTGTCTATTGATCTGTATAAAGGTGAAGTGCTCGGAATACTGGGAGAAAACGGTGCAGGAAAATCGACGCTTATAAAGATCCTTGCGGGAAATTATATAAAAGACTCCGGACGTATATATATTGATGGAAAGGAATTTGACATCAAGGGCCCGGCAGAGGCAATGGCATCAGGCATAAGAGTTATATATCAAGAATTAAATACTATTGATAATCTTACTGTAACTGAAAATATATTTGTAGGTGAGCAGATCGTAAAGGGTCCTTTTAAAATAGTTGATTGGAAAGCTATGACAAAGCGGGCAAAAGAGCTTCTCGGTACACTTAATGTAAAGCTTGATCCAAATGCAATAATAGGCGATCTATCTGTTTCACAAAAACAGATAGTTGAAATCGCAAAGGCAATATCAAAGGAAGCAAAAATACTTGTAATGGACGAACCTACTGCAGCTCTTTCCGAGGAAGAGGTAAATTCATTATTCGGTATTATAAAAATCCTGAAGAAGCGAGGTGTTTCAATTATTTACATCTCCCATAGATTGAAAGAAATATTTGAAATAGTAGATAGAGTCACAGTACTCCGTGACGGGAAAAAGGTCGGTACTCAAGAAATACAGGAAACAGATTCTGGCAAACTTGTGACTCTTATGGTAGGAAGGGACATAAAAGATATGTATCCAAAGAAAGAAGTTGAGATCGGCGGGACGGTAATGAATGTAAAAAACTTGAGTGCCAGCGGAATTGACAATATTAGTTTTGAATTAAAAAAAGGTGAAATTCTGGGCATATTCGGTCTTCTCGGATCAGGCAGGACTTCACTGGTTAAGGCTTTGTTTGGAGCAAATAAGATAAAGAGCGGACAGATCTTTATAAATGGTAAAAAAGTAGGAATTAAAAACCCGTCAGCAGCAAGGGATAAAAGAGTCGGACTGGTGCCGCTTGACAGAAAGGCGGAAGGGCTTGCCCTTATAATGGGAGTAAAAGAAAATATCACTCTGGCAAATATACGGGAGCTGGGTGAAAGTTTCCTGATCAACAGGAAAAAAGAGAAGCAGAAAGCAGAGAAATGGGTAGATGAAGTAGGCATAAGGACACCTTCTGTGGACCAGGAAGTAAGCAGCCTTTCAGGAGGAAATCAGCAGAAAGTAGTACTGGCCAAGTGGCTTGAAAGCGGTTCGCAGATAATAATATTAAATGAACCTACGCGTGGAATAGATGTAGGTGCAAAGATCGAGATATACAGGTTAATAGAGGGCCTGTGTGAAAAAGGTTCTTCAATTATTATGATAAGTTCGGAACTTCCAGAGATACTGTCTATTGCCGACAGGATCATAACGATGAATAAAGGCAGGTTTACCGGCCAGTATTCAAGAAAAGAAGCTTCGGAGGAAAAATTACTCAGCAAAGCTTGTTTGTGAAGTTTAAAGGGAGGATATTATGGCAGAAAATGGGCCTGTCGGGATCAGTAAAAAAAGACATATCAGAATAAACAATACAGCAATATTATTTATAATCCTTACTGTATTGTTTATTATCTCTTCTTATGTTGGGAGACCATTTTTCTTTTCAAAATTAAATCTTATACCTATGATAAATAACCTTTCCTTTATAGGAATAGTAGCGGCTGTCCTCACGATGGTTATGGTCACGGGGGAAATCGATTTTTCTATAGGAGGAAATATAGGTCTTACTGCATGTCTTACTGCATTGCTTCTGGAAAAAGGGCTGCCCGGATGGCTGGTTGTTGTAATTGCGCTGGCAGCCGGTGCCGCGATGGGTGCATTTAATGGAATGCTCGTAACAGGGGTAGGAGTAAATTCGATTATTGCGACCATTGGTACCATGTTTATATGGAGGGGTATCGGCTATACCCTTACGAACGGTGAGTCGATCCTGGCTATGAATCCGGTTATAGATTTTATAGGAAGGGGATTTATTTTTAAAGTAATACCATTTCCGATAGTAATTCTGGTAATAATTTTTGTAATCGCCTATGTGGTAATGGATCATTCAAAATGGGGAAGAAAGATATATGCTGTAGGGTCAAATCCGCTTGCATCATTTCTTTCCGGGATCAATGTAAAGAAAATAAAATTCATAAGTTTCCTTCTCTGCGGAATTACTGCATCTCTCGGGGGACTGGTACTCACTTCCCTTACAGCTGTGGGTATGCCCCAGCATGGACAGGGTCTTGAGCTTTTAATAATCTCCGCAATAATTTTAGGTGGGACTGCGCTTGGAGGAGGAAGAGGTTCGATTCTCGGAACACTTGCAGGTGTATTCATTTTAAGTGTTTTATATAATTTTCTGACAATAATGAATATTTATTATTTTTATATGCAGATAGTGCAGGGAACAGTTTTAATACTGGTTGTTTCAGCATATGAAATAAGACAGTTAATGATAAAAAAAAGAGTCTGATTATATGGATTCTATTTTAAATAATTTCTGACCCTGGAGGATCAATGGAAAAGGTAACAAAAAAATATTCACCGATTATGAATTTTTTAAGGACCCCAACCCCCACTTTAATCGGAATATATGTCGTAATGTTGCTCTTATTTTCACTTGGCAGTGAAAATTTTTTAACACTACAGAATATGAGGGGTATTTTCAATAACTTCGCTGTATTCGGGATAATGGCTGCAGGCATTACAGTTGTAATGATCGGGGGCGGGTTTGACCTTTCGGTCGGTTCTGCTGCCGGCCTTGCCGGGATAGTAAGTTCGGTTCTTCTCATGAAAGGTATTGAGATATACACTCCATATGTTTTTATAATAGCTGTGCTTATAGGCTGCCTTGTTGGTCTTATCAATGGGCTCATCATAACAAAGGTCGGGATCAATCCGATAATCACAACACTGGGCACACTTGCAATAATCAGAGGAGTTTGTTATTTTTGGGCTGATCTTAATCCCAGGGTATATAATCTTTTTATTCAGAATCTTGGCAGGATATATATTGGTGGGATTTTTCCCATAACAACTCTTTACATAATAGTAGCTTTCGCAATACTTGCATTGATATTTAAGTTTACAAGATTTGGAAGAGATCTTTTTACAATAGGAGGTAATGAGACCCTGGCCAGACTTGCTGGCATACCGGTTGACAGAATAAAAATAATCTCATATATGATATCCGGATTTTTTGCTGCAATTGCAGGACTTCTTCTAATTTCCCAGCTTGGTTCTGGCAGACCGGAATATGGGACAGGCGCTGAGCTTGAAGTGCTTACAATTGTAGTGCTTGGAGGAGTAGTAGTCGGAGGAGGCCGGGGGAATTTACTTGGAGTATTTATTGCTCTTGTGATAATCCAGACAATATCAAATGGGATGGTACTTATTGATTTACCGGTATTTCTCCGTATGGTCGTTAAGGGGGCGCTGCTGGTGCTTGTTATTGCAATAGATGCCATCAGAAGCAGAAGGCATCTGCAGCTGTACTAAAATGATTTTTTAAGATTTAAGTTTGTAAGAGGAGGGTCTAAAGGATTTAATACCTTATACATGAGAGGGTCATAATTTAGTTTTATGAGGTATAAGGTATTAAACCCCGGATAAAGTCGTATGAATACAAGAGAACGATTTCATGAGATAATGAGTTTTAACCGGGACATACCCACAGTCAAGTGGGAATTCGGTTACTGGGGCTCTACGATAAAAAACTGGTATAATCAGGGACTGCCCGAAAGAAGATACCCCATTATCCCAAGCAAGATAACAACTCTTTCTGCTACCTTATATACAACAGCCTGGACGCATGATTGGGTTAATAAAGGGAGCATCAAGGATGATAGGATCGATCTTCCGAATGGAATAGGTATTTGGGGAGGGTCCACCTACTGGCCCAACCAGGGATTTCCAATAGACAATGATGTGACCGGTTATTTTGGCTTAGACCGCTCCCAGGTCCTTGTAAAAGTCGAGCAGCTTTTCTATCCAAAGTTTGAGATAAAAATAATTGGTGAAGACGATAAGACCTTGACCTATGTGGATCTGGACGGGGTAGAGAGGATGTTTTTAAAAAAAGAAGCGACTATACCTACATCCATGAAATGGCCGATCACGGGCCGGGAAGACTGGAACAGGATAAAGGAAGAAAGATTGAGTACGGATGATATCAGCCAGAGATTTCCCGACAATTGGGATGAACTGTTAAAAAAGTACAAAGACCGCGATTACCCTCTTGTACTTGGAGGTTATCCTGTAGGTATTTTTGGTACGCTTTCCCATCTGCTGGGATATGAAAACCTATTCTATTATTATTATGATAAACCTGACCTGATAAAAGATATGCTCTCAACATTTACTGAACTCTGGATATCTATCTGGGAAGAGGTCATGGCACGTATTGATATAGATGCCGTCCATATATGGGAAGATATGTCCACCGGTACTGCATCAATGGTCTCGCCGCAGATATTTGCAGAGTTTATGACTCCTTACTATAAGAGGATGACTTCATTTTTAAAATCAAAAGGAGTTGACATAATACTGCTTGATACAGACGGGGACTGCAATGAACTCATACCTCTATTTATGGAGGCAGGCATAACAGGACTTTATCCCATGGAGGCGAGCGCAGGTATGGATGTCCTTGCTGCCAGGAAAAAATACCCGGATCTTCAGATACTTGGAGGCGTTCCCAAGTCAAGACTGGTCCACGGGAAAGATGAGATCGATAAATTTCTTGAGCCGATAGCAGAGCTACTGAAAACAGGAGGATATATACCACATGGCGATCATCTTATACCGCCGGATGTAAGCTGGGAAGACTTCAGGTATTACAGGGATAAGCTAAATCACTTGATAGATAATCTTGGAAGGTCATAGAGATAATGTCTTTGTGAGCTCCGGTCTGGATCTTAATAGAAGTTTATTTTTAAAAGTAAAATAAGAAAGCTAATGTGGACACAGATAAACATACTTTTGACTTCATCGGTGACAGGCAAGGACCTCATAAGATATTGAAGGCAAGCTATCTTGAAAAAAGTAAGCTTGTATTAATGATAATAGACATGCAAAATTATATGACGAGGGAGACCACGGATTGCTGGCTGAACCTACAAGAAAAGAAGTAATTGCCGAACTATCTAAATGGTTGAAAAAATACTTATAAAATTACTGGAATTATTAAAAAAATAGATACTCTCATTTTATATCAGGATGAATATAGACAGACATATTGCATACCTATAAATAGTTTATTAATTAGTAAATGGAGCAAAGGAAAGGAAGTATAGATGGACGGAATGCTTGAACAGCTTAAAAATATGGTGCTTGATTTTGATATTGATATTGCAGAGGAAACTGCGAAGGAAGCAATAGAGTCAGGAATTGATCCTATTGAAGCTGCCAATGCCCTGACAGAGGGTATACAGATAGTCGGAGATAAATTCGGCACAGGCGAGCTATTCCTGCCTGATCTCGTATGCGCCTCAGAAGTTTTAAAAAAAGCATTTCCTGTAATAAATGCTGAGATCGAAAAAAGAGGAGAAAAAGCTGCAAGTCTGGGTAAAGTAGTATTAGGAACAGTGTTTGGCGATATTCATAATATTGGAAAGGATATGGTGTCCACTCTTCTATATGCTGCTGGTTTTGAAGTGATAGACCTTGGAATAAATGTCAAGTCAGAAGATTTTTTGAAAGCAGTGAAAAATGAAAAACCGGACATACTGGCCATGTCGGCACTTCTTACAACTACTGCTGCCGAACAGAGAAATGTCATTAAGGGGCTAAGTAAAGAAGGACTTCGGGATAAGGTCAAAATAATAGTCGGAGGCAGCCCCATTAATCAGGAATTTGCTGATTCGATCGGTGCCGATGGTTATGGCGCCACTGCTCCTGAAGGAGTGAGGATGGTAAAAAAATTCCTTGGTATAAAATAACTTGATATCCTGGTTAAAAAGACAAGCCTGATTATAGAGCTTATATTGGAAATACTTTTAAAAAGATGAAAGGTGATATATATGCAAAAAGGATTTAAACGAAACTTTGAACCCATAAGAATACTGACCGATAGCCAGATAGACCAGCTTCACAGCTCGGCCCTCCAGGTGCTTGATGAAATAGGTTTTAAGTATGAATCAGATAAGGCCTTAAAAGTATTAGAGAAAAGAGGCTGCGTAGTTGATTATGATACAAAAATAGCAAGAATTCCTCCCGACATTGTCGAATGGGCGATCAGGAAGACTCCATCCAGTTTTATGGTAAGGGCGAGGGATCCAGAAAAAAGCATAAGGCTTGGAGGCAATACAGTATATTTTATGAACTCTGCCGGAGCGAGATATGCAGATGTGGATACAGGGAAAGTCTCAATGCCAACACTTAAGCAAAACAATGAAGCAGTAATAGTCTCTGATGCCCTGGATTCGGTTCACTGCTTTCCATCATATACGCCATATTTTGAAATAGAAGGGGTACCCCCTGTTATGTCCTGTCCCACCAGCTGCGCACAGAGAATGAGGTTTTCTACTAAACCTTCAAGGGGGGCACAACCTACGGACAGCTTCATATGGGAGACACAACTTGCCCAGGCTGTAGGCGCACAGCTTATGGGATGTGTCGAAGGTGCCGCACCACTTTCCCTTGCAGAGGACGCATGTAATGCTGCCTTCTATTATCTGGAAGCAGGTTTTCCGATATATATTGCGTCCGGGTCGCTGATGGGTGCATCCCATCCTATAACTATAGCCGGAGCAACCGTGAGCCATAATGCAGAGCTTCTGGCAATAATCGTCCTGCTTCAAAGTATCAAACCGGGCAGCGGGGTCATTGCCAATAACTTTGTATCAGGGATGAATATGCAGACAGGGGACCTGAATTTTGGATCATCGGCTGTGGCTCTTCACCAGATGGCATATAATCAGATATGGCATGATCTCTATAAGATTCCTATTAATAATACGGGAGCAGCATTTTCGAACTCCAAGATGATAGATTACCAGACAGCGGCGGAAAAACTTCCCGTAGCTATGTGTTCTGCACTGTCAGGAGCTAATCTTATAGTCCTTCACGGCGGGATCACCGGTGAACTTGCATACAATCCAATACTTGCAGTCATTGATGATGATGTAGCAAATACTATAGGAAGGATAGTGGAGAGCTTTGATATAACAGATAGTCTCATAGGACTTGATACTATAAAACAGGTCGGTATAGGTGGGACTTTCCTTGGTAGCAAACAGACAAGGACACTCTGGCAGACTGAGGATTATATGCCGAAGGTATATGATAAAACAGCATACCAGGAATGGGAAAATACTGGGAAGAAGACAGTCATCGAAATCGCCAAAGAAAAGATGGAAGAGATTTTGGCCACACATATACCGGATCCACTTACAGATCAGCAGGAAAAGGATGTAGAAAAAATTCTTAAGGAAGCTACGGAATATTATAAGAAAAAAGGATTAATATAGATAAGGAGA
>CAZKVA010000024.1:0-15363 GCA_964556035.1 uncultured Actinomycetota bacterium | reverse complement strand
GTAAAAATACTGTGCTATATCTTGAAAAAAAGAAATTTGAAAGATCATCAGGCCACAGCCAGGCTTATAGCGACCTCTTGAGAATGATGAAAATACTTGGACTTAAGAACATTCCCAGGAAATTAGAATGTTATGATATCTCAAATCTTGGAGAAAGATTTCCTGTCGGAGCCATGACCGTTGCTCTGGATGGAGAGATCAAAAAAGAAGATTACAGGCATTTTAAGATCAGGTATACGGATGGACAGGATGATTGTGCGATGCTTGCTGAAATGGTTGCAAGGAGGCTCAGGTATCTGGAAGGACCTGTAAAAGATGCTTTGAATGGCTTTTATATCAGACCTGATTTGATTATAATCGATGGAGGAAAAGCTCAGTTTAATACCATAAACAGGGTTCTTGGCCAAAAGGGGATTACTCTAATAGATATTATTAGTATAGCTAAAAAAGAAGAAATGATATTCTGTAATAGATACCAAAATGGTATAAAATTTGACCTGGATAGTGAAATTCTAAGGGTACTTATAAGATTAAGGGATGAGGCACACCGTTTTGCGGTAAGTTATCATAGGAAATTAAGGGACAGTTATATGACAAATTCATTTCTTGATGAAATAAAAGGAATAGGACAAAGGAAAAAAACCTATATATTGGAAAATATAGATTCGGTCGAAGATTTAAAAGAGAAAAGCATAGAGGATATTATGAATATAAAGGGAATCAGTTACAGGGATGCAGTAAACATATATAATAGCCTACATAGATGATTATAATTATTTTTCTAGGAGGTGATAAGATTGATAAAATGGGTACTTGATTGGGTCATACTTACTTTTTCGATAACAGTGGCTTCATACTTTCTGCCCTTTATTTATATATCTGCAGGAAACGTTTGGGATAATCTCAAAATAGCATTTCTTGCCGGGCTCCTGTTAGGGCTCTTTAATCTGTTCATTAAACCAATAATAAAAGTTTTATCACTGCCGATAAATATTTTGACACTTGGATTATTTAATATCGTGATCAATGCGGGCATGCTCTGGATTGTGGACCTGGTACTTAGCGGACTTAAGGTGGAGGGTTTTTGGGCCTATGTCTGGAGCTCACTTATTATAAGCATTATAAGCATAGTAATTTCCAAAATTGTTTTTTTTAGGAACAAAAAAGATTAAAATAGAGTGAGTCCTCATTATTTGGATAAATCAATAGGATAAAAAGATGACCGGTCCGGAAAAAATATGAAAAAAGTGGAAAAGAAGAAAAAGAGAAGTCCGTCAGATATCGAACTTATGATATTGACCGGTCTTTCAGGGGCCGGAAAATCTGAAGCTTTAGGATATTTTGAAGATTCAGGATATTACTGCATCGACAATCTTCCTGCTCACATGCTAATGGAACTTATCGATTTCTTTTCGCTTAAAGATTGTAAAATAAATAAAATTGCCCTTTCCATAGACCTCAGGAGTGGATATTTTTTTGATGAAATATATAAAATACTAGAGGAATTAAAAGAAAAGGGGATAAAGTTTAGAATACTTTTTCTGGAAGCATCAAAAAATGTTATTACAAGAAGGTATTCATTGACAAGAAGGAAACACCCGCTTGTCGATTCCGGAAATCTTGGAGATGGCATTGAAAAAGAGATAAAAAGGATGGGAAGATTAAGGGATGAGGCTGATGTCATAATTGATACGACATTCATCAATGCAAAGGAATTAAGGGTAGCTATAACAGAAAGATTGATGACAGGAGATGAAAAAAGCAGGCTACTTCAAATATCTGTGATATCTTTCGGTTACAAACACGGTATGCCTGAGAATATGGATATAGTCATGGATGTCAGGTTTCTTCCAAATCCTTATTATGATGAAGAGCTAAAGGACCTGGATGGAAAAAATGAAAAAATAATAGATTTTGTCCTTAATAGGGAAGAGACAAAAAAATTCTTGCGTATGTTTGAAAAAATGCTTGATTTCCTGATCCCTAATTATATTGCTGAAGGGAAAAGCTATCTTAGTATAGGGATAGGTTGCACAGGGGGACGTCACCGTTCCGTGGTTATTTCAGAAAAAGTAAATGAATACCTCAAACTGAAAGGATATTCTGCAAAATTACATCATGAGGATATAAAAAAATAATAAAATTTATTTCCTCAAATCTTTTTTATGATATTTTATAAAAATTACTTTTATGTTTTAAATAAATCTGATAAAATAACGCGGTTTTGTAAAAAATATAATAACTTTAGTTTTCTACAGATTTTGATTGGTAAAATATATATAAGGGGAGGAAAAATGGCAATAAAAGTAGGAATTAATGGTTTTGGACGGATCGGGAGACAATTTTTTAGGGCAAAGCTCAAACAGGATAAGAATAATGATGTTGAGATCGTTGCAATCAATGACCTTTATCCCACCAAAACACTGGCACATCTTTTAAAATATGATTCAGTTTATAGAATGCTGGATGTAGACGTTCAAGCAGAAGATGATGCTTTGATAGTCGATGGTAAAAGAATACAGGTATCTTCTATAAAAGATCCTGCTGAGCTGCCATGGGGCGACCTTGGTGTAGATGTTGCGCTGGAGTCTACTGGTATTTTCACATCAAGAGAAGCAACTCAGAAGCATCTGGATGCAGGTGCAAAAAAAGTCGTGGTATCTGCACCCTGTAAGGGTGGTGCTGACATAACGATCGTCCTTGGCGTAAATCAGGACAGCTATGATCCTCAAAAACATAATATAATTTCAAATGCATCCTGTACTACAAATGCACTTGCTCCTGTATGCAAGGTCTTAAATGATAATTTTGGTATCAAGACCGGACTGATGACTACTATTCATGCATATACAAATGATCAAAGAATACTTGACTTTCCTCACAAGGACTTGAGAAGGGCAAGAGCGGCTGGATTATCTGCAATACCGACTTCAACAGGTGCGGCTGCTGCAATCGGACAGGTCATTCCTGTGCTTAATGGTAAATTAAATGGTATGGCTGTTAGGATCCCAATTCCTGTAGGTTCACTTGTGGACCTGGTTGTAGACCTTGAAAAGAATGCAAGTATTGAAGATGTAAATAGTGCTTTCAGGCAAGCTTCTGAAGAACCCGGATTCCAGGGCATACTGCAATATACAGATGAGCCAATAGTTTCCGCCGATATTGTCGGAAATTCATATTCATCGATCTTTGACTCCGCAAGCACATATAAGCAGGGTAATCTTGTAAAAGTCCTGTCCTGGTATGATAATGAATGGGGATATTCCTCCAGGTTATGTGACCTGACCAAATTTATAATGGGTTGATTTTGAGGGTATTATAATATAATAAGATAACCGGGGTATTTTTTACCCCGGTTGTTTAATAAATGGGGCCGGTGATAATAATGTTTAATAAAAAGACTATCAGGGAAATCGATGTTAAAAATAAAAAAGTCATCGTAAGGGTTGACTTCAATGTACCGCTTGACGATGATCTCGATATAACTGATGATACCAGGATAAGGCTGTCTCTTCCGACTATAGAATACCTCAGAAATAATGATGCTAGAATAATCCTCATGTCCCATCTGGGAAGACCTAAGGGGAAACCAGAAGACAGGTTCAGGTTAGATCCTGTTGCAAAAAGACTTGAAGAACTTACAGGAGCCAGAGTAAAAAAATTTGATGAGACTTTTTCACTTGAAATAAAGGATTATATCGATAAAAGCATGAGTGATGATGAGATCGTGATCCTTGAAAATCTCCGGTTCAGTCCGGGTGAAAAGGAAAATGACAGGGATTTTTCAAAATCACTTGCATCACTGGCAGATATTTATGTGGATGATGCTTTTGGGGCTGCTCACAGGGCACATGCATCAGTTGTAGGAATACCAGAATTTCTTCCTGCAGTTTCAGGCCTGCTCATGGAAAAAGAAGTAGAGACACTTACTGCTCTTCTGGAATCACCTCAAAGACCATTTTTAACTATTCTGGGAGGAAGCAAAGTTTCAGATAAAATAAAGGTCATAAAAAATCTGATGGAAAAAGTAGATAGTCTTATACTTGGCGGAGGGATGACATATACATTCCTTAAAGCACAGGGTTATGAGATCGGTAAGTCGATATGTGAGAATGATCAGCTTGATTATGCGAGGGATATGATAGAGTTGGCAAAGAAGAATGATGTAAATTTTCTTCTTCCTGTCGATATAACAATCGCACCTGAGTTTGATAAAAACAGTGAAAAAAAAGTAGTATCTATTGATAGTATCCCTGCCGGCTGGATGGGTCTTGATATAGGTATTAGGAGTATTGAAATATTTAAAAAAGAGATACAGAATGCTTCTACAATATTTTGGAATGGACCTGTAGGAGTATTTGAATGGGAGAAATTCTCCAGTGGGACAAAAAATATTGCTCTTGCTGTGGCAGAGAGCAATGCTATTACTGTTGTCGGCGGCGGAGATACGGTTGCTGCTGTCAAGAAATATGATGTCTCGGATAAAATATCACATGTGTCAAGCGGGGGCGGTGCCGCTATGGAATTGCTTGAAGGTAAATTGCTTCCAGGTATAGAAGTATTGAATGATAAGTAATATATGCATGTATTTATTAAATAATACTGGTAATTCCATAAAGAGCATTGATATAATAAATAAATTTGAAAGGATCACTTAAAATGAGAAAACCGTTTATTGCTGGAAACTGGAAGATGAATATGACACATCTTGAAGCTATAAAATTTTTGCAGGATCTTGGATATAGTTATGAAAATAAAACTGGCTGCGAGGTCGCAGTATGCCCTCCGTCTACAGCACTCAGGAGTGTAAAAGTTATTATTGAGGATGATAGTATGGATATCCGTCTTGGAGCCCAGAATATGCATTTTGAAAAAAGCGGGGCATATACTGGTGAAGTCTCACCTGATATGTTAAAAGCACTTGATGTGGAATATATAATAATCGGCCATAGTGAGAGAAGACAATATTTTGCGGAGACTAATGAAATAGTAAATAAAAAAGTAAGAGCAGCTATCGAAAATGGGTTAAAACCTATAATGTGTATTGGAGAATCCCTGGAAATAAGAGAAGACGGAAAAGCCGTGGAGTTTGTTCTGGACCAACTTGTCAATTGTCTCAAAGAAATAAGCAGTAAAGAAATTGCAGAATTTACAATAGCTTATGAGCCGATCTGGGCGATAGGTACCGGAATGACCGCTACATCTGAAGATGCAAATGATATGTGTGCTGTAATAAGGCAAAAACTGGCATCGCTTTACAGCCATGAAATTGCAGATAAAATAAGGATACAGTATGGAGGAAGTGTAAAACCATCTAATATAAGTGAACTTATGGGCATGTCTGACATAGATGGTGCACTGGTTGGCGGAGCAAGTCTGAAAGTGGATGATTTTATTGCTTTAATAAATTATTAATTGATTTTGCAATCTGGATAAAACCAGGCTACTTTGCTGTTTTTAATAATATATTTTTACCTAGATATAAAACAAAATGACCTCTTTAAAAAAGAACATAAAAAAACCTGTCTGCCTGATGATACTTGATGGATGGGGCCAATCCGAGAAAAAGAGTGGAAATGCGATCACATTGGCCAAAACACCCAATATGGATAGTTATAAAAAAAATTTTCCAAATACAATCCTGGATGCATCAGGTGAAGCAGTGGGACTTCCAGAGGGCCAGATGGGAAATTCCGAGGTGGGCCACCTAAACATCGGGGCAGGGAGAGTAATCTATCAGGAACTTACCAGGATAAGTAAAGAAATTGATAATGGTGATTTCTTTAAAAATACTGCCCTAAATTCTGCCATGGGTAATGTTAAAAATGATAGCGAAAGCTTACACCTGATGGGGTTGGTGTCTGATGGAGGGGTCCATAGCCATATGACACACTTAAAGGCTTTGATCGACCTTGCAATACAAAAAAAAGTTAAAAATATTTACATACATGCTTTTCTTGATGGAAGGGATGTTCCACCAAGAAGTGCCATACCATATCTGGAAGATCTTGATAAATACCTTAAAAATAAATCTGCAGGCGAGATCGCGACTGTCAGTGGAAGGTATTATAGCATGGACCGGGATAACCGATGGGCCAGAACCAGAAAAGCTTATAATGCGCTTGTCTACCGGAATGGAGAAAAATTTGATTCTGCAGCAATGATAGTTAAAAGATCATATGAAGATAATATTAATGATGAGTTTGTGGTACCGGCACTTGTGAAGATCAAGGATGAAGAAAAGGGAAAGATAAAGACCGGTGATACAGTTATATTTTTTAATTTCCGGTCTGATAGGGCAAGGCAGCTGACAAGAGCATTTATCGAACCGGATTTTTCAAGATTTGATAGAGGCGAGAAACCGCCTGAAGTATATTTTGTTTCAATGACTCAATATGACAAGAAGTATAATTGCATGGTAGCATTTCCACCGCAGAGGATAGACAATACCCTTGGAGAAATAATATCTGCAAAGGGGCTCCGCCAGGTAAGAATTGCGGAAACAGAAAAGTATGCCCATGTGACATTTTTCTTTAATGGGGGAATAGAAAAACCTTATCCGGGAGAGGATAGGGTGCTCATACCATCACCGGATGTCGCTACATATGATTTAAAACCTGAGATGAGCGCATCTGAATTGACCGATAAAGTCATCGATTTAATCAAGAATGAAAAATATGATCTAATAATATTAAATTATGCCAATCCTGATATGGTGGGCCATACTGGCTTTATAGATTCTGCCATAAAAGCTGTGGAAACAGTCGATTCCTGTGTTGGAAAGGTGGTCCCTGAAATAAATAAGGTGGGTGGCATAGCGATTATTACGGCAGATCATGGAAATGTTGAAGAAATGATCTGTCCTATTAGTGGCGGTACGGTTACTGCACATTCTACGTCTCCTGTACCGTTTATAGTGTGTAGTAAGGGATTTAAAATCAATAAAAATGCAAAACCATATAAACTAAGTGATATAGCGCCAACAGTGTTAAAATTGTTGGGATTGGTAAAACCACCTGAGATGACCGGTATATCCATTATTTAATAAGGCACCGGATATGGTAGCCTATATTACAGGGGTGGTCGATATATTGATCATTTTAGTATAAAAGTTGCAGATTTTCTTTTTATTGATTAATTGCATATTTGAATATTTATAGGTATATTTATAAAATATATTTAAACTATCTTATATTTTTGATAAAATACAAGTTAATAATTAAATCAATTTATTTATAATAGTTCTGATGGAAAGGAAAAGATGGGTTCCATATTGTTGAATATTATATTCGGAGTTCATATACTTGCAAGTCTTGGCTTGATATTGTTAATACTTCTTCATGCTGGAAGGGGTGGAGGTATCTCAGGTCTTTTTTCTGGAATGGCAGATACTTTTGATGGTTCAGGGATAGTGGAAAAAAATCTTGACCGGGTAACAGTAGTGCTTGGATTAGTATTTGCAGTTACTACACTTACAATGTTTATTCTTTTATAGTTTTTTTTAAAATAAACCTATTATCCAGTAATAAAATTAAATCAAATAATTTATATAGAAGCCTTGCAGGGAAGGATGGGTTGGACAGTGAAGGTCATGTAATTTATTAATTAATCATCAAAATAGGGAAGGAGATTTGAATGAGTATGCGCAGTAAGCTCTTCAAGATAGTTGTAATAATGGTCATACTGGTAGTTGTAGGATCATTCTTCATTGGTTGCAAGAAAGAGGATAAAGTCGGAGGCATTTTCAGAATGTTTTTAATGGAGCCAATTTCTCTTGACCCCATGAATTCTTTTGAGCAAGAGGGGATAAAAGTGATTAAACAAGTCTGGGATGGATTGGTAAAGTATAATTCCGAGACACTAGAAACAGAACCAGCTATAGCAGCGTCATGGGATATAAGTGATGATGGTTTAGTTTATACTTTTAATTTAAGAAAAGGTGTTAAATTTCATAGTGGTAGAGAAGTCAAGGCTGAGGATTTTGTTTTTTCTTGGAGTAGAGTAGCATTACAAGAGAACGCATCTCCACTTGCCACTCATTTAATACCAATTGTGGGTTTTGATAAAGCCCAGGACGGTACAGCTACCAGCCTGGAAGGTGTTAAAGCAATTGATGATTATACATTAGAAGTAACGTTGAAGGAACCATTTGCTGATTTTATTAATGCTTTAAGCCATTCAGTATTTTTCCCGGTTGCTAAGGAGGATATTGATAAATGGGGGGATAAATATGGTGAAAACATTAATGGAACTGGTCCATTTAAATTTATCGAATGGAAGCATGATAAGCATATTCAACTAAAAAGAAATGATGATTATTGGGGAGATAAAGCTAATTTAAATGAGGTCAGGTTTATTATATTTACCGATGACAATCCTGCTTTCTTGGAGTTTAAAGCAAGCAACCTTGAATATACTCCAATTCCTTTTGCTAATTTACAATCCGCTAAAGAAGATCCAAAAATAAAAGATTATATAATTAGTCAACCGTTGCCAACTGTGATGTATTTTGGTCTGAATATAAATATAGAACCTTTTAAAGATAATTTGGCATTAAGGGAGGCAATTAATTACATAGTCGATAAGCAATATATTAGTGAGGCTATCTTTAGTGGAGCTTTTATTCCTGCAACAGGAATAATTACTCCAGGGATAATAGGATTTCAAGAAGATGCTTTAGAATTTACTTTCAATCCAGAAAAAGCAAAAGAAAAATTAGTTGAGGCTGGTTATCCAAATGGTGAAGGGTTGCCCGTACTCAGAATCGGGATTGACCCGAACTCACCGCTGACCTTAGTTTTTGAAGCAATCCAGGCAGATGCGAAAAAGATTGGAATAGAAATAGAAATAGAATCAATGGATTGGCTTACAGCACTTGATAACTTTCAGAAAGGCGATTTACATTTCTTTGGATTGGGTTTCTCGGCTGATTATCCTACTATGGATAATTTTTTATTTCCTTTATTCTATTCTGAAGGTACTGATAACTTTACAGCATATAATAATCCTCAGGTAGATGATTTGATTTTAGATGCGAGAAAGACTGTTGACGAAGATAAAAGAATGGAGTTAAGTAGAGAGGCAGAAAAGATTATTTTAAGAGATGCTATATTTGTACCAATGTTTTTTGTTTCTTCAAATGATGTATATCAGCCTTATGTAAAAGGATTTGTTTTAGATGGCCTGGGCTATTTTGACTTAAGTAAAGTATGGTTGGAGAGCGAATGAAAAAGCTTTTTGAGAACTAAAATCAATAGAGCAAAATATCATCTAAATGGATTAATACTTATTAATATAGCCTGCATTTCAATATGTGGGCTATATTGTATTAATAGCAAGATGAGCCTGGTATTAGCTTAACCAGGCGGTGAAGTCCGTTATGTGATAGAGCCGGAGTTTAGTTGATTCCACTCAATTAATCAGTAGTTTATTTAACAAGGATCAGTGATAATGCTATTTTATATTATTAAACGAGTATTACAGATTATTCCAGTGATAATCGGAGTGACATTAGTAATATTCATATTAATGAATGTTCTTCCAGGTGATCCTGCCAGATTAATTCTCCAGAAAGGTGCTACTGAGCAAGCATTAGAAAATATAAGAATTAAAATGGGTCTGGACAAACCATTGCATATACAATATTGGAGGTATGTTAAACAATTAACAAAAGGAGATCTGGGGACTTCTTATAGGAATAGACGCCCGGTAAGTGAAATATTATCGGACCACTATTTAAATTCCATAAGGTTAGCTATTGCAGCTATTATAATTGAAATTATTATCGGTATTTTTGCAGGTATAATATCAGCCATAAAAAAATATAAATTTTGGGATACTCTAATAACAGTTTCCACTACTCTTACAGTATGTGTTCCAGTCTTCTTGGTTGGTATGATGCTTCAGTTAGCTTTTGGTTTGAATCTTAACTTATTGCCAATATCTGGTATGGGTGATGGTAGTATCAGATATTATATTCTTCCTGCTATTACTTTGGCTTCAGTATCTACAGCATATATTGCCAGAATGACCAGAAGCAGCATGCTTGAAGCTATGTCTAATGATTATATAACTGCTGCTTATGCTAAAGGATTGTCAAGATTTAAAGTAATTGGAAAGCATGCTTTAAAAAATGCTCTTATTCCCATAGTTACCCTGATTGGACTGGATCTGGGTACCTTAATGGGAGGAGCAGTTCTTACCGAAACAGTGTTCAACTGGCCAGGGATAGGAAGAGTTATATATCTGGCAATATTACAAAGAGATACTCCGGTAGTAATGGGAGGAACATTAATTTTAGTAATAATCTTTATACTTATAAATTTAATAGTTGATATAGTATATTCATGGCTTGATCCAAGGATTAGATACAATAAAGAGGAAATTAATATATAATATTGTAAAAGAATCTATATTACCTTTTTAATTTTATCTGTCTTGTATTATATTTTAAAGTATAAATTAATTAGTGGTTATTAAAAAAATAAAAAAAGAAAAAGAACTCTGGAAATCATTTAATGATTCAACCTCTGTAAAGAGATACTCAAAGTCTTCCTTATATAAAGATGCCTGGAAAAGACTTAAAAAAAATAAACTGGCAATACTCGGGCTGACCATTGTCTTATTCATTATATTTCTAGCAATATTTGCACCTTTTCTTGCTCCATATGAACCCAATTCGAGTATAAAGGAAGATTCATCGCTGGGCCCAAGCAGGACCCATTATTTTGGAACGGATCTACTCGGGAGGGATATATTAAGCCGGGTTATATATGGAAGCAGGATATCGATCGAGGTAGGTATCATTGCAGTTGGAATATCTATGGTCCTGGGTTTATTTTTTGGAGCGCTCGCCGGGTATTTTGGCAGGTGGCCCGATGCTATTATCATGAGGGTGGCAGACATTTTTTTTGCATTCCCTTACATACTTGGCGCTATCGCCATAATGACCATACTTGGTTCCGGGATCGTAAATATTTTTATTGCTATCGGAGTTCTGGGATGGGCTTATTTTGCCAGGATATTCAGGGGTTCCATATTATCAATAAAAAACAAGGAATATATTGAAGCAGCGAGAGCACTTGGTGCCAGCAATACAAGGATAATCACAAAACATATTTTTCCCAATGCAATAGCACCGATAATAGTCTTTGCTACAATGAATGTAGGTACAGCTATTATAGTGGAGGCGTCACTGAGTTTTCTTGGTATCGGGGTGCAGCCGCCTACGTCTGCATGGGGTAAAATGCTTTCAGAATCACTGAATTTTATCAATATTGCGCCCTGGATGATGTTATTTCCGGGACTTGCTATTGTGATAACTGTACTGGGTTTTGTGCTTCTTGGCGATGGTCTTAGGGATGCATTTGACCCTAAGATGAAAAATAAATAATTAAAATATATGATAGAGCTAGTGAAAAAAGAAGAGTTTATTTAAATAATATGATCGACAACTCAAAAAACAATAAAGTATTAGAAGTCAAAGACCTAAAGACTTACTTCTATACTGATGATGGCGTAGTAAAAGCAGTGGATGGTGTTAGTTTTGACCTGAAAAGGGGTGAGACCCTTGGAATAGTTGGAGAGACGGGGTCCGGTAAGAGTGTTACAGCATTATCTATCTTAAGGCTTATTCCGGAACCGCCGGGGAAAATAGTAAATGGGGAAATAATTTTTAACGGAATGGATCTTTTAAAATTAGAGAAAAAGGATCTCCAGAGTTTCAGGGGTAACCGTATATCAATGATATTCCAGGATCCCATGACCTCCCTTAATCCTGTATATAATATTGGAAACCAGATAATGGAATCTGTGATAATACACCAGAAGTTAAAAAAAGAAGATGCTGTAAAGGAAGCAGTGAGACTTCTGAAGATGGTCGGCATAGCAGAAGCAAGGAAAAGACTCTCAAGTTACCCCCATGAGTTCAGCGGCGGTATGCGCCAGAGGGTTATGATTGCTATGGCTATTGCCAATACTCCTGATATATTGATAGCCGATGAACCGACTACTGCGCTTGATGTGACTATACAGGCCCAAATACTGGAACTTGTTGATAATATTAAGAAAGAAACCAATACATCCATCATCCTAATAACCCATGACCTTGGGGTAGTTGCAAAATATGCAAAACGTGTGCTGGTGATGTATGCGGGAAAACCGGTAGAGTTTTCCACAGTTGATAATATATTTTATAAACCCATGCATCCATACACTCTTGGACTGATGAATTCCATTACCAGGCTCGATGAAGAAAAAAAAGATAAGTTAAAACCAATTGTCGGTTCTCCTCCCAGTCTTATAGATCTGCCTGATGGATGTGCATTTTATAAAAGATGTGAATTTGCCACTGATGCCTGCACCAGAGGCTGCCCTCCTTTAAAAGAAATTGGAAAGGACCATTTTGTGGGATGCTGTCAGGTTGAGGATATTTTAAAAACAAGAACAAAAAATAATTAATACATAAAGATGAGTAATAATACACTTCTGGAAGTAAAAAATTTAAAAAAATATTTCAACCTCAGAGGGGGTTTCATCTTCCAGAGTAGCTCCGGGATTGTAAAAGCTGTTGATGATATAAGCTTCTCTATAAGGGAAGGGAAGACTTTTGGACTGGTAGGTGAAAGTGGATGCGGTAAATCGACCACGGCACGTGTAATACTCAGACTGATACAGCATTCTTCGGGATCTGTGATATATGATGGAAAAGACCTTTTTAATTTAAACAAGAAGCAGATGTTTAAAGTCAGGAGGGATATCCAAATAATATTTCAGGATCCTTATGCATCCCTGTCTCCCAGGATGACAATAGGCGATATTATAAACGAGCCCCTTGAAATACATAAAATCGGCGATAAAAGAACGAGAATAAAAAGGGTGAAGGAGCTGCTTGATGTAGTGGGCCTTAATCCTGAGCATTTAAACAGATATCCTCATGAATTTAGTGGAGGACAGAGGCAGAGAATAGGAATTGCCAGAGCTCTCGCGCTTACACCGAGATTGCTGCTTTGTGATGAACCTGTATCTGCCCTGGATGTATCAGTGCAGGCCCAGATCCTTAATCTCCTGGCTGACCTACAGAAAGAATTCAATCTTACATATCTGTTTATTGCTCATGACTTATCTGTTGTTAAACATGTCAGCAACAGAGTAGGTGTGATGTATCTTGGAAAACTTGTAGAAATAGCAGATAGTGCTGATCTTTATTCAAAGCCGCTTCATCCGTATACGATGGGACTTCTTTCAGCAGTACCAATACCTGATCCTGAACTGGAAAGACAGAGAAAAAGGATAGTGCTTGAGGGAGATGTACCCAGCCCCCTTAGTCCGCCTCCTGGTTGTACTTTTCACCCGAGATGCCCCATAGCAAAGGATATTTGCAGCAAGGAGATACCACCCTTGAAGAAATATAACAAAAATGGCAAAGATCATTATGCTGCATGTTTTTTTGCGGGTGAGTCAATATAACTACCGCGATAATATTTTTACCTCGATTCTCCATAGGGAAACAAAAAAATGATTTCAAATACTAAGATATTTATACTAGAATATAAATCTGTATGAAATGGAAAAATCGAACAATAATATATTTCTTTATAATTATTTTTTGTGTAATTATGTCTTCAATGCTATTGCTTGGATGTTCTGTAGAAGATCTTGGACTCCTGTCTTCAAATGGCTTAGACGAAGAAGAAGAGGTGCTCAATAATACTGAAGTAAAATTGAGTGATGTAGATTTATTCTTAGAGATGAAGGCAAGACAGGATAAGAACCAGCTTTCCGACATAGATATAAGAAAAGCTATTTTTCATGCAGTCGACCGTATTAGGATAGTAGATGAATTATTTGGAGAATATGGACAAGTAGCCAGTAGTCTTTTCCCAACAAATTCACTATATTGGAGCCAGTCGTGGTCAGAATATGGTTATGATCTTGAAAAGGCAAGAGAGTATCTTTCGAAAGCAGGCTACGGAATTGAGAATCCTTTGTATCTAACAATTAGTTCTGTGGACAATAGTGAGACCAAGAAAATAATCGAAGATATAATCAAGGAAGACCTGAAAAAGATCGGTATTAATCTCTGGATATTAAATTCACCGCCAAAGGAGCTATATCAGGATATGATCTGCAGTGGGGATTACGAGTTGGGACTATGGTCCATGTTTGTTTTTGATGAAGATGATCTAAATGCCAGTTTTGCTTCAAGCAAAATACCACCGATGAAAACTGAAGAAAATACGAATTGTGAGAATTTTTACTGGTATAAAAGCACTGAGATAGACAATATTCTGAAACAAACGCATAACTCAAGCAACCCTGAGACCAAAAAGGAAAAAGTTATTGAAATACAGGATATACTTGCCAGGGATGCCGTGATCCTTCCATTATACAACAGGCTTTTCGTTCTTGCATATGATGACAGCCTAAGAAAGGTAGACCTTGAAATACTCGGAGAAAAGCCTTTCCTCAATATTAACACCTGGGAACTTCCTTTTGATCTTGAAGTTCCAGAGGGTGGAAAGGCTGAAATAATTATAGGATATGAGTCAGATCAAATAGATATCATTAATAATTTTGAAAAATATTTTATAAACGATATTGTATTTAGTGGTTTATGGATAGATAATCCTGACGGTACATATGAAGCTGCATTATTGGAAGATTATGTTGATTCTAGTGAAGAATATGCTGATTTAGCTGGATTGACGATTAATGCAAACCTCAAAGACGGAATATTATGGCAAGATGGCGAACCCATAACCTCTCATGATGTCAAATATACATTTGAATATTTTTTATCCTTTATGGAAGAAAATGAGTACATTTCAAGAATAGATGAGGACTATAAGAAAATTGAGGGAATATCGGTAATTGATGATAAAAGATTTATAATTACTTTTAATGAAACTCTAGACGATTGGCAAAAGCTTTTTAAACAAATATATAGGAACGGTTCTTTTGATTTTTATGATCCAGATAGTCTCCCTTATGAAAAAATAATATCAAATGGACCATATAAAATAGTAGAGTACGATAGGGATGGTTATTTAATATTTGAAATAAATGAAAATTATTATGGTGAGACTCCTGAAATAGAAAGGCTTGTAATACGGTTTGATCCAGATATAAATAATCTGATTGCCATGCTAAAGGCAGAAGAACTAGATGCATTGAGTATACCTGTTGATCCTGAACTTATGACGGAATTAGAGCAAAGTAAGAATATCAAATTGATGATAAAGTCCGGTAATTTGATCGAACATCTTGCACTTTCCCTTAAACCATCAGAATAGGGGAGAGTCTTTAATAAAATGAGTATTTTTTATTGTTTAACCTGCCAGTCATGTAAAAAGGTTCGCAAAA
>CAZKVA010000023.1:0-15799 GCA_964556035.1 uncultured Actinomycetota bacterium | reverse complement strand
AATTGATGAAGATATCTAATGATGATACCATCTCAGGTACTGACAAACCCCTTATAATGAATAAAGTCAAATATCTGCAACCAACACTTCCTAGAGCCATAGTTCCTAAAAACAAGGGTGATGAAGAGAAGATCGGTAATGGCCTCAGTAAATTAATTGAAGAGGACCAGACTTTAAGGCAGGAATTGAATATTGAGGTCCACCAGAACATAATATGGGGGATGGGAGACCTGCACCTCAATATCACGAGAGACAAGCTTAAGGAAAAATATGATGTAGAAGTAGATATGATAAAACCTGATGTAGCATATAAAGAAACTATAAAAAAAGAAGCAAAGACCGAATATAAATATAAAAAACAATCAGGGGGCAGGGGCCAGTATGGCCATGTATTCATTGAACTTAAACCCCGCAAACGTGGAGAAGGTTTTGAGTTTACAAACAGTATATTCGGAGGCTCTATCCCAAAAGGATACATCCCCGCTGTTGAAAAAGGTATCAAAGAAGCTCTTGAAAAGGGCATGCTTGCAAAAAATCCAGTAGTTGATATCGGTGTAAATCTTTATGATGGCTCATACCATAATGTCGACTCATCTGAGATGGCATTTAAAATTGCTGCATCTATGGCATTTAAAAAAGGCATGGAAGTTGCTTCTCCGGTAATACTTGAACCTATAATGGAGCTTGATATCATAATACCTGAAAAATATATGGGTGACATAATCGGTGATATCAATTCAAAAAGGGGTAAGATAGTCTCTATGACCCCAATGGAAAATAAAAAACAACTTATTAAAGCTTCTGCTCCACAGGCTGAGGTATTCAATTATGCGGTTGACCTTACTTCCCTCACACAGGGAAGAGGCAGGTTTTCACAGAAATTATTAAAATATGAAGAACTGCCATATAATTTAACTGAAAAATTAATCGAAGAAAGGAAAACCCAGGAAGAATGAGGAAAGACTACAGGAAATATATTAATCTCTTGGACCGTTTTCCCTATATACTCGTTATAATAATAATAGGTTTATCTTTAATATTCTTTTCTATAATTAGAAACAATTTTCCGCTGGAGTTTTTTTCCGGCACTGCACCGGTAGTTGAAGATGAAACTGAATATTCCGTATTTATTACTTCACCTATTGACAATAAGGTATATAATTTTATCAATCTGAAAGAAACCATTCCGGTAGAGATTAAAAGTAAGCAGGCTGAGACTGAAGGATTCAAGGTAAAGATCCTGATCAATGAAAATGAGATCAAAACTTTCAATTCACCTCCTTATGAATATAACTGGAATCCTTCCATATCGGGTGAGTACGAAATAATGGCTCAGCTAGTGGATGAAAACGGTAGCATTCTTTCTGAATCGAGTAAGGTCACTTTTGTGGTAGAGTATGAGATGGAAGATTCCGAGCTTACCATTATGAGTACAGATATTGAAGAAAAGAAAGAACAAATACTTGCTTCTTCCAGTTACAGATCTCAAAACACTATACCTGTAGGTGTTCCTATTTTTTCTTATAAATGCTATACACCCCCATTAATAGACGGTAATTTTGCTGAATGGGATAATTTCGAAAAGTTTTCTACTTTTGAGCCTACTATAAAAAAGGAAAACTACACGACTCATACAGATGTTTCTGGTACATTTTATTCATGCTGGGATGATGATAATTTTTATTTTGTGGCACAGATATTAGATGATGTCTTCAGCCAGGAATATACCGGAAATCAGATCAATAAAGGTGACAGCATAACAATAGTGTTTGATACCGAGCTGGCTGATGATATGCAGATACCATTCTACAATAGTGACGATTACCAGATAGATTTTTCACCAGGAAATTTTTCTTCATTCTTCCCTGAATCATATATGAGCTGGCCATCAGATGCACCACCCAGAGGAACAAATGTTGCTTCTACGAAACTGGCAAATGGTTATGTGATCGAAGCAAGCATACCCTGGTATAACTTTATTAATTACCTTCCTTCAGATGGGTCTGTTATAGGTTTTACTGTGTCCATACTGGATACTGATAATCTTGACACTACAGAGCTCGTACTTTCATCCTCCAGTGTCTTTGATATTAATAATGCATCCACATTGGGAACTCTTGTGCTTATTGATGCCGGAGACATACAGCAGACTGAAGAGACTTCAGAAGATGCAGAATAAATAGTAATATCTTCACCGGTGATCAATCTTTTTTAAAGCAGAATATGCTTTTATTATTTTATTGCATGCCTTATGAAAAAGAGTATTCATATCAATGACGTTTAAAAATAAATATTCTTTCCTTATCAAGATAAGCGGGATAGTCCAGGGGGTCGGATTCAGGCCCTTTATATACAATCTTGCCCGGAGTTCTGGATTTTCCGGAAATGTATCAAATACTACTGAAGGAGTCCGGATAGTGATAAATGCTTCTTCTCCTGCTGAAGTGGAAAAATTTATCAGTCTTATAAAAGAAAATAAACCAAAAGCGGCTTTAATTGAAAATATTATACTTAAAAAAATCCCATATGAAGCCACAGAAGGTTTTCAAATTAATAAAAGCATAAAAACTGATTCCAGATTTCAGCTTATCTCCCCCGATATTGCTACATGCGTCAAATGCATTGAAGATATTATGGACCCGGATAATACCGGTAGATATCACTATCCATTTACAAATTGCACTAATTGTGGACCGAGATTTACCATAATTAAAGAAATGCCATATGATAGGCCAGCCACTACCATGAAGAGCTTCAAGATGTGTAGTGAGTGTATGTCTGAATACAATGACCCTCTTGACAGGCGCTTTCACGCACAACCCAATGCCTGTAGAAAATGCGGGCCGGAGCTAAAACTAATTGATGATCACGGTAATATAATCAGTACCTGTGACCCCTTAAAAACTGCTGCTGAGCTACTCCTGAATGGAAAGATCATAGGGATCAAAAGCCTGGGAGGATTCCAGATCACTTGCGACGGGCGATCTGATAAAACAGTAAAACGATTAAGGGATAGAAAATTAAGACCTTCAAAACCCTTTGCTATTATGGCAAATAATACTGACTGGGTAAAAAGGTATTATCAACTTGATGATTTGGAATCTTCTATCCTTGGTTCCACAAAGGCTCCAATAGTGCTTCTAAAGAAAAAATATAATGAATATCCTCTCTCCTGCCAGGTTTCCATGGACAATAAAAGGGATGGGGTGATGCTTCCCTATACACCTATTCACCATATTCTTTTTGAGTATATAGATTTTCCCCTTATAATGACCAGCGGCAATATAACAGAGGAGCCTATAGCCTCCGGGAACAATGAAGCAATAAAAAAACTAGATGGTGTTTGTGATTATTACCTGATCCATAATAGGGATATATATTCACGCTATGATGATTCAGTGATCAAAGTTTTCAGGGAAAGAGAAATGGTTCTTCGCCGTGCGCGGGGCTATGCCCCGTATCCTGTAAGTTCAGATATCGGTATTGATAATAAAAACATACTAGCCGTCGGAGCACATGAGAAAAATACACTAACTTTTATGACAGGTGGCTATGCGATCACAACACAGCATATTGGGGACCTGGACAATATCAGTTCGGTTGAATTTTTTAGATCTATTTATAGTAATTATAAAAAATTGTTTGGGATCAAAGATTTCGATATTATTGCGCATGATTTGCACCCTGATTATGCGTCTACGAGATTTGCACAAGAGCTTGACAGGAGCGGTAAAAAACTTCTGCCTGTACAACATCACCAGGCTCATATTGCAAGTGTTATGGCTGAAAATAATTTAAACGGCGATCTACTTGGATTTGCATGGGACGGAACTGGTTTTGGACTGGATGGAAAGGTATGGGGCAGTGAAGTATATTTGATCAATAGTGACCTGGAATTTAGGAGGATCGGTCATCTAAATGAAAAAGTATTGCCTGGAGGATCTGTATCGATCAAGAAACCTTACAGGATGACTATTGTCTATCTTAGAAGACTTTTTGAGGGATCTGCTACTCAAGACATGGATTTTAAGGACTATGTCTATAGTATGCAACCTGAATATAAAGATATGATCGATCCTGTGGAGATCGATACTACCGAAGGCCAGGTCCTGTCCGGTTTTAATAGTCCTGTCACTACAAGTATGGGCAGGCTGTTTGATGCAGTAAGCTCCCTTCTTGGCATAAAACATATTATCAGTTTTGAGGGAGAAGCAGCTATAGGTCTTGAAATGAAAATTGATAAAAAACTCTATGGCAGCTTAGTAGCCTGCAATAAAACAGATATTGAGAAAGATCAAAGATATGAGACAGGCCTTGACAAGAATAATAAAGAATATATTATAGATGACTTTATGATATTCTCCCGGATCGTAGATGATATAAAAAATGGTAAAGGGGAAAGTGAGATATCTTATAAGTTTCATAATACGCTTGCCAAGATCGTCCTGGATATAAGTATGTCTGTGCGGATAAAAAATAATATTGAAAATATTGCATTATCGGGTGGAGTTTTCCAGAATGGTTATCTGCTTGATCTTTGTTTTGAGCTACTGGAAAATAATGGTTTTAAAGTCTATTCAAATTTTAAAGTGCCTGTAAATGATGGAGGTATTTCACTTGGACAGGCTTATCTTGCATCAGTTAATAATATTTAATATGGAAAGGAACATAAAAAAATGTGTCTAGCTGTACCTGCCAGAGTAGTTAGTATAATTAAACATACTGCTACTATTGAAAGTCTTGGTGTTGAAAAGGAAGTCGATATAACTCTGCTTCCTGATTTAAAAAAGGATGATTATGTCATAGTACATGCAGGCTTTGCAATACAGGTCATCGACAAGGAAGAAGCATTGGTAACTCAGGGTTATTGGAAGGAGTGGTTAGATGAAGAAGAAAATCAATGATCTAAGAAAATCCTTACTGGATAATAGCCCCTCGGAACAAATGAATATTATGGAAGTCTGCGGCACACACACAATGGCTATTTCAAGAAATGGCCTCCGGCAGATATTGCCTGAAGAGATTAATTTAATCAGTGGTCCCGGTTGTCCCGTGTGTGTTACTTCTAGTAAAGATATTGACTGGATGATAGGAATAATAAGGGACTATCCTGTTACGCTCTTTACATTTGGTGATATGATAAGAGTTCCCGGTTCCATATCAAGTCTCCAGCTTGAAAAAGCGTCAGGTAAAGACATCAGGATATGCTACAGCCCGATGGATGCCCTTGATTTTGCAAAAAATAATCCTAAAAAGGATGTTGTCTTCATTGCAATAGGTTTTGAGACCACCTCTCCGCTTACTTCTGTTATTGTAAAAAGAGCATATGAGGAAAATATTAATAATTTTTATATTTTCAATATTCATAAATTAGTTCCTCCTGCGCTTGAGCTGCTTCTCCTTGATGAAGAAATAAAAATTGATGGCTTCCTCTGTCCTGGCCACGTTTCTGCCATTATAGGAAGCCTTCCCTATAATTTTATTGCTGAGAAATATCATATCCCCTGTGTTGTATCCGGTTTTGAACCTCTTGACATTATGGAATCCCTTAATATGTTAACAAAGCAATACAATTCAAAAAAACCAGAAGTTCAGATCCAGTATAAAAGAGTTGTCACAATTAATGGGAACCCCACAGCTGTTTCTATGATAGATGAAATATTTGAACCATGTGATTCTTATTGGAGAGGTATTGGGGTGTTCCCGAAAACCGGCCTTAAATTGAGGGAAGAGTATATGTCCCTAGATGCTATGGAAAAATTCCCGGTCGATGTCACAGATTCAAAGGAACCCCCTGGGTGTCAGTGTGGAAGTGTCCTTAAAGGCATTATCAAACCTTCTGATTGCAAATTATTTTCCAGGGTGTGCAGACCAGAAAATCCTATTGGTCCATGCATGGTTTCCAGTGAAGGTTCATGCGCCGCATATTATAAATATGAAAGATCGAGATAAAAATCTTGATCTAACAAATGCTTTTTTTAGGAAGGTTAGGATGAATAAACAAAAAAAATATTTTGCTGATGATATTATTCAATTGTCACATGGTGACGGCGGTTTAAAAAGTGCCCAGCTAATAAATGATCTGCTGTTTGATTATATTGGAAATGATATTCTCCAAAAACTTGAAGACAGTGCGGTATTAAAATTAGATAATAACAGGAGTCTTGCCTTTACTACTGATAGTTTTACCGTAAATCCAATATTTTTCCCCGGAGGTGATATAGGAAAGCTAAGTATCTGCGGTACAGTAAATGACCTGGCTACAAGCGGCTGCAAACCATTGGCGCTGAGTCTTTCTTTTATTCTCGAGGAAGGTTTTCCGATCACCGATTTTAAAAAAATCCTAAATTCTGTCAGCAAGATGCTTGATGAGACGGGCCTGAGGATCATTACAGGTGACACAAAGGTTGTTGAAAAAGGAAGTGTCGACAAGATATTCATAAATACCGCAGGTATCGGTATTGTAGATAATAATTATCAGATAAGTCCAAGTAAAATAAAACCAGGAGATAAAATAATTATTAATGGTGGTATTGCCGAACATGGACTGGCCATATTGAGCCAGAGAAAAGAATTTGATTTTAAAACTGATATTATAAGTGACTGCGCTCCTCTTTATGATCTTGTAAGGGAAATGACTTCAGTGTCTGATCAAATACATGCTCTCCGTGATGCTACCAGGGGCGGTCTGGCAGCAGTTCTTTTTGAAATAGCCAGAAACTCCGGTCTTGATATCAATCTATCACAGGAAAATGTACCACTGCAAAAACAAGCCAGGGGGATCTGCGAATTCCTGGGAATGGATCCACTATATATTGCAAATGAAGGCAAGATGGTTGCCTTTGTTGGAAAAGATGATGCCAATAAGGTACTGGATATAATGAGATCTAATAAATACGGAAAAAAGAGCGCTATAATAGGTGAAGTCGTAAAGGAAGGTAAGGGAATCGTAATCCTGAAAACCGACATAGGTACAGAACGATTTCTGGATCTTCATTATAGCGAACAACTTCCAAGAATATGCTAGGAGCCTGTCCGAGAACTGGATCTCGGACAGGCTCCTAGTAAACAGGTTCCCAGCTTAAGTAGTTTTATACTGTTTTATTGTCTGTTCCACTAATGTGATTATTTCAGGTATTTTCCCCTGGATTTCTGGTGATAGTCCTTCACCGAATTCAATATTTAATGGTTTTATTCCAATAATGGTTATATCTGTTTTTAGTTTCATAGCTCTTGCCAGTTTTAGTATATCCGCAAGATTCAGGTCATGAAGTGAAAGACTTAAGATACCTTCATTGCAGAAATGCTCAATATCTTTTTCTTTTATTCTTATTACTTTTCCTGGAGCCTGACCTGCATCAAGAGCATCGATTATGACTATCCCGGGGCATTCTTTTATTTGAAATATTAAATCGGTTCCTGATGTACCGAGATCGGATAGTTCAATATTTTTATTTTTTGATAAATCGGATTTTTCAAGCATCTCGATTATAACAGGCCCGATACCGTCATCAGATAAATACTTATTACCAAAACCAATGATTTTTACCATGGAACCAATAATACTATTTGAGTTTTTAATATTTTTCAAAACCTTAATTATTACAGTAAAAACTTTTTTAAATATGCAAAATGCAGGACTTAAACAAATCTTAAACCCTGCATATTGCATTTATTAATTAATTATATCTTACTGTAAGATTATTTATTTACCAGCTTTACATTAAGGAAATGTGTTGAACATGAAATACAAGGATCATATGCCCTTATCATCATCTCGCATGCAAGCCTTATTTCATCCTCTGATTTTTCGATAATATCAGGAACAAGAGCATTCATGTCTCTTTCAATATTTCCATAATTCATATTGGTAGGAATGATCAGGTTAGCTTTTTCAATCTTTCCGTCATCATCATATGTATAATCGTGGATCAGCAGGCCTCTTGGCGCCTCAACGGCCCCAACACCTCTTCCGGCTTTAGGCTTTACCTCTACCATCGCCTTATCTTCATCCATGCCCTCTTCCAGGAGCTCATCTATGAGCCTTATGCTGTCATCAATACTGTGAATTATCTCAACAAACTGAGCAATATTATTCATGAATGTATTATAACAGGGAGCCTTTAAACCTAGTTCTTCGGCATGCCTCTTAGCATTATCAGAAAGCTGATCATAATTATTATTAAACCTTGACAGGGCGCCAACCATGTAAGAATCCCTATCGGCCCAGCAATGCTTTGCTGTAGAATGCTGTACAATTTTTTCCTTTATTTTGTCCAGATAGTCTATTGGATCTATTTCCCAGCCATCAGTTGATTTGATATTACCATCATAATGGGCATAATCTACCGGGTTTGAAAGTGAAATATATTCCGTCTCCCTTTCAAATGCAGGGAGATCAAGTGTTTTAAGAACTCCAAGAGCTGCCTCAAGATCAGGATATGCATCTTTTAGCATTTCCTTCATCTGCAGCATTTCCTCTTCACTGGGAATTTTTGTAAAGCCACCCACAACTGTTCTTATCGGATGAACAGCTCTTCCACCGATCATTCTTACCATATCATTTGCAAGCTTTTTAACCCTCAGGGCAATATCAACAACTGCCGGATGAGTCTCTACCAGCGGTATAACGCTTCCTACTCCCAGAAAATCAGGAGCAGCAAGGAAGAATACATGAAGGGCATTACTCTGCACTATCTCGTGATGCATGATGAGTTTTCGAAGCTTCAGTATCATATCATTGGGAACCACTCCCAGTGCACTTTCTGTAGCCCTTATCGAAGCATAAGTATGGGCCACGGAACAGATGCCGCATATCCTGGAAGTTATATGCGAAGGTTTATCCCAATTCTTACCTTCCAACATAGCTTCAAAAAATCTTGGTGATTCAGGAATCCTAAAGATAAGCTTTTCAACCTTTTTATCCTTAACATTCAGGACCAAATCACCATGACCTTCCACCCTGGATACTGGTGCTATTTCTACATTTATATTATCTGCCATGATAATTTACCTCCAAAATTATTTATTTTGTTCAATTGTCTTGCCTTTACAGGCATTGTATAGATTAAACTCTGCCATTATGCCATCAACAGTCAAGCCATGTTCTGCAAGCAGATCCTTTTGTGCATTCATATTGGGATCATCTACCGGTCCCCTGCACCCGTCGCAGCCTTCTACGCTATTCGGGCATCTTGAATCACAACCTGCCCTTGTAACTGGCCCAAGACATGATTTACCAAGATCATAAACACAGGTATTGCCATTTCTTTTGCATTCGATGCAAACTGAATAGTTAGGTATCTCAGGTTCTCTTCCTACAATAAGCGACCTTATTATATCTACTATCTCGAATCTGTTAGGCGGACAACCTCTTGCATAATAATCAACATTTATATATGCATCTACTGGTTTTACCTCTATAGAGTCGATCCAACCCTTTTTATCACCATATACCAGGTCCTTGGCATTCTCCAGACCATAAAGGTTTTTCATGCAATTAAGTCCTCCGTTTACCGCACAGCTGCCCATTGCCACTACTATTTTTGCAGTATCTCCGATCTTCTTTATTCTCTCAACCCCATGCTCCGTAGTTATTGAACCCTCTATAAGGGCGATCTCATAGGTATCGCTAAACTCTGTTATCGCCTCGGTAAAATGAACAATATCGACGGCACCGACAAGGTCAAGCAACTGATCTTCGAGATTCAATATTTCAAGCTGGCAGCCGCCGCAACCTGTAAATCCGAATATTCCTACTTTTGGCTTACTCATTTATATCGCCTCCTTTAAATTCCTAATTTCCCATAAACTGAATACGGGCCCATCTATACAGGATAATTTATTACCCACATGACAGTGATTGCATTTTCCAACTCCGCATTCCATCCTTCTTTCAAGGGAAAGGAAAATATTTTCTGGTTTAATGCATTTCTTCTCAAATTCAGAAACAACAAACTTATACATTACCGGAGGACCGCATACAACTGCATAGCTATCAGAACCACAATCTATCCCGGGAATAAGATTTGTACATACTCCAACTTCTCCCTGCCATGCCTCATCAGGATTATCAACAGTAAGGCAGAGTTCTATATCGTCTCTTTTTTTCCAATCCTCAATGTCTTTTTTGAAAAGTATGTTTTCGGGGTCTATGGATCCATAGATGATGACAAGTCTCTTATAGTTTTCCCTGTCTTCAAGTATGGTATGGATAAGAGGCATTACAGGTGCCAGTCCAAGACCGCCCGCAACTATTATGACATCTTTATCCTTCATTTTTTCAAATGGAAAATAACCTTTTCCAAATGGTCCCCTTATTCCTATTTTGTCACCAGGCTTCATCCTGTGAAGTGCACCTGATACATTACCGATATCCCTTATGCAAAGCTGGAAATAATCTTTATTATTAGGGGATGATGGTATTGAAAAAGGCGCTTCGCCCAATCCAAATACTGTTAACTCTACAAATTGACCTGGAAGAAAATCAAAAGCTTTTTGACTTTCAGGATTATCGATCTTTATATCAAACAATTTTTCTGTAGGAGACATCTGCTCGATCTTTGTAATTGTAGCTATTTCCGGCACATAAATACTGGTAGCTTCACTTTTTTGTTTTAATTCCAAAACCATTTATATGCTCACCTCTTTCTTGACTGAGTCTATATCATCAGCAATATTAATCTTGGCCATGCAGACTTCAATACATCTTCCGCAGCCAACACATGAGTATTTACCAAATTTTTCCTTGAATGTCTTGAGTTTGCACCTGTATCTTTGTTTTAGCCGGTTCTCTTTATTCGGCCTGAAATTATGCTTCCCTGCAACAAGTCCATACTCGGGTATCATGCAGGAATCCCATTCCCTGGTCTTTTTACCTGTAGTGAGATTTAATTGCATATCATCTTTTACATTAAAACAAAAGCATGTCGGGCATGAAAGATTACATGATCCGCAGCTATAACAATCTTTTGCAACTTTTGACCAGAACTCGTCATTATCATAGATCGATTCAAAATCATCATAGAAGTTCTTCATTTTTACATCTTTACTGAACTTTTCACGGTAATCATCTCTGTATTTGCTGTATTCGCTGAAATCTTCAGCGCTTGCTTCCTTTGCATCGGTATACTTTGTGAGTAATTCATCACCTTTTGCAGTAGCAACTCTGATAAAATACTTGTCCTTTAGTTCAGCCATAAAGAGATCAAAACCTTCAGTAGCATAATCAGCTTCCATACTCAGGGAAAAATTGGTCTCAGTAGGCTCGCTGTCTATTCCTATTACTGTAAGCTTTTCTCTTTTTGCTACATAGTTAGCATCAATAAAATCGGTAGTAAAGATCTTATCCATGAAGTTCATTCCATTGATATCCCAGGCATTGATTCCGAAAAGGATCTTTTCACTTGCTTCGATTACCGGCTCAACCACTATTTCATCTCCTAATTCATAGGAAACAAGTTCTTCATTTGGAGGAAATAATAGTTTTTTTGCAGGTGGCAATGTTGTCCTTTTATAATCGGTATCCAGTTCTGATATGTCTTTTATAGGGACAAAGTCATGTGTGGCTTTATCTTTCCTTTTAGGACCTATAAACTGGTAGTCAGCTATAAGGGATTTGATAAAATCTTGATAGGCATTTTTATCTAGAACCTTATACAGCATTCAGTCTCCTTTCTTCTGTAGTGAATTTATTAAATGTCCCTGTACTTAGTTTTTTCAATTTATCTCCATTCTTAATAAATAATTTATTTCTTAAGAAACTATTATGAGTTTATGCTCATAATAATAAAAAAAAAGACGCTTTATGTTTTTTTCATAAAGCGTCTTTGAACTAAAATTTTTTTTTTATATCTATGTTTTCTCGTCATTATTAAAAATTACTACACCTAGAAAATTATTAATATTTAACATTCCTTATAATTTAGCTAAATCTATAATTATAATTTTTCTAAAATATAATTATATGATATATGTAACATTTTTGTAACTCTATAGTAACATCATTGCAACAAATTACCACTTTCTAAACATACTGTCAATAATTATTATAATAATTGTCATTTAAAAGTATTATAAAGACTTTTTCCTGATTTATCATTGCTTATTTTTCTTTTTCCTAAATTAAAATTTTATACGATTTATTGTTTTTATTTTTATTATTACTTTTTCAAAATATACATAATATGTTTATATTAATAAAAAAGGTGCCTAATCGAAGGGTTCACCCCAAAAAGCACCTTTTTTATTAATAATTTTTTAAAATTATTTCTTTTCTATTTTAAGGATCCAGTCGGTCCATTCCGGGAGTCCCTTCCCGGTTTTACAGGAAAATCTAATGATACTTCCTGTTGGATTTAATTCAGCCACTTTATCCTGGAAGAAATCCAGTTTGAAATCACTTATTTCCAGGAGGTCCATCTTATTAAGCAGTATTAAGTCACTTTTAATAAAGACCGGTGGATATTTTACAGGTTTATCGTCTCCCTCGTTTACAGAAGACATCACAATTTTGTAATCCTCACCAAGATCGAATCCTACCGGACAAATAAGATTGCCGACATTTTCTATTATAATGATATCAAGCTTATCCAGATCCATTTTTTCCAGTGCCTGGAATAACATTGTGGCATTCAGGTGACATGAACCTCCGGTATTTATTTGAACCACATCATCAGTATATTTTTTTATCTTCTCTGCATCATAGGTAGATGATATATCGCCTTCAATAACACCTATAGTTTTCTTACTTTTTAGTTTCTTTATAGTCTCAATGATAAGTGAAGTCTTCCCGGCTCCAGGAGATGAAAGCAGGTTTAAGACAAGTATATTTTTCCTTTTAAACAGGCCACGGTTTTTTTCGGCCTGGTCCTTATTGTATTTTAAGACATTTTCGACAACTTCTATTTTCATTTGACTTTCCATTTATATAGATTAAAAATCTACAATATCTTACTCTAATTTAAATTTATGTCAAACAGACAGGGACATCATCGTGCTGGTTATTATATAAAGAGATGCATTATCTTTCATCTTGATTGGTTTACTGGAAGAAGGTTGATGCTGAATGTTGTTAGTATTTAAGAGACTTATTACTTAAATGATATTGTCATTTAAATTCTATATTGCTATAATTTCAAAGTTTAAGTTTGTGGTATAAGTGTATCAGTTCAGTTTATAATAAAATAAAAGGATTTAATAATGGTCGATATATCCCCTTTTCAGGGACTTGTTTACAATAAGAAAAAGGCAGGAGATCTTTCAAACCTGATCTCTCCACCTTATGATGTGATATCGGGTGATTTAAGGAAAAAACTTACAGGCTCCACCCATCATAATATTGTGAATCTGATACTGCCTGAAGGCGGAAGCAACAATAAATATGATAATGCAAAGGATCTGCTAAATGACTGGATAAATGAGGATATCCTGCAATTTGACAAAGACAGATCATACTATATGATCGAAATCGGCTTCAGTGCTGGCGGAATAGCAAAGAGTATAACTGGTTTTATAGGTCTGACAAAAATTGAGCCATACAGTCAGAATATAGTCCTCCGCCATGAAAAGACTTTATTAAAACCAAGGGAAGACCGGTATAGCCTCTTAAAAAGCTCCAGGACTAATTTTGGCCTGATATATACTGTATACCGTGACCGGAAAAAACTTGTTCCCCGTGTACTTGAATCATATAAGGACACAAAACCCTTCGCAGATATCATCCCCGGTTATGACAGGGGGCTTTCACTAAAATTGTGGAGGATAACAGACCAAAAAGACATTGCCGTCATCACAGATTCTATGATGGATAAAAAGATCCTGATCGCTGACGGACATCATAGATACGAGACATCACTTATGTATAGAGATAAATCAGGTGTTTCCGGTATTATATCCGGAGCCGGCAAGGAACAATGCCCTGAAGGATATGTGCTTACCCTTTTTATGGAAAGTGGCCAGGAAGATATTAAGATATATCCCACCTATAGATCTATCAAATTTGATGATTTTACTGATTTTGGAATATTTTTAAAAAAATCTTCAAAGTGCTTTGATATAAATAATATAAATATTAAAACCGCTGATGATATCACCAGTTTTCTTGATCGATTAAGGGAAAAATCAGTTAATGGGTTTATCTTCTATGTAAAAAAAGACAGTTTTTACAGTTTTACTGCAAAAACTAAAAGATCAGAAAACAAAGATTTCTGTTTCCCCATTAAAAAACTTGATGTTGATATATTACACGGACTGATGATAAACCAGCTTGAGGACTTATACGGCAGTAGTGAAATAATCTATAATCATAATTTTGATCTGATAATAAAAAGTGTCAATAATGGGTCAGCTGATCTAGGAGTATTTTTAAATCCACCCACTATAGAAGAAATGGAAGAGATTTGTAATTCAGGAAAACTTATGCCTCAAAAATCAACTTTTTTCTGGCCAAAACCTTCTACCGGTCTTGTAATGTATAAATTCGATAAATAAAAACTGCCCAAAAATTATTTTTTTCAGGGCAGTTTTTACTAAACAATTACTCTAATATATATCTATGTCTTACATATATATCATTCTTTACAGGTCAAGGGGAGATATATAAGAACCCTTTTCATTTAACAATTTTTCCAATTTTTCTTTTTGCTTTTTAAGTGTCTCAAAAAGAATATCAGGTACTTCAGGTCCGATATTTTTATATATACTTATTATCCTGTCGATCTTTTCAATATTTTCATTTACTCTTACTGTAAATTGCTGTACATATTCCTGCTCGCTATAATCCCTGTCAAGATATTTCTTAAACAGCATTGCAATATCTTCATACTCAGGTATAAAACCTGTTCCCACATCTACTGCATCTGCCTCTCCATTGACCCGGAGCTCCATCCATTTGAGCCAAATAAGTTTATCCAGTTTTGTATTTAAAAACTCTCCACTCTTCTTATCTTTCAGGAAGTAATTAACAGAAAATACTTTTGGCGCCTTCTGCATTTTATTTCCAAACTGTATATTAATATCAACATATTTTCCTACCGGTATAGAAAGAAAATCAAGATTTGACATAGGATTAAATGTTCTTACTCCAGTTTGCCCAAGTGTTGCAGCAGTTGTTTCAGATTCTATCGATGCACCCATTGTTATAATCCCGTGCTCCCAACCATATGATTCCTGAACGGGAACCCAGGTGTCAGAATCCCTTCCGCCATATATGACTCCGCCAAGCTCAACACCATCAGGATCATTAAATTTTGGATCTACATTTTCAAGATCATTTAGTCTGGCCGTAAATCTAGCATTTTTATGTGACGGAGTTATCTCATTACCGTCTTTATCTTTCTTCCCGGGCCACCACTGGCCGGCAAAATTAATTCCTTTTTCCGGAAGCTTACCGGGTTTGCCTATCCAATGTATCTTTCCTTCTTCTGTCTTTAAAATATTAGAAAATATTACCTCATTTTCTTCATGAAGTATTTTCCATATCATCGGATCATCATCCGGGTTAATATCCTGGATTATTCCAAATAATCCCACTTCTACATTTACTGCTCTTGCTTTACCGTCAATATTTTTGATATATGCAATATCGTCACCGATGATAGTTTCTCCTTTTAACATAGCTGTAGAAGTTTTTCCACACATAGAGGGAAAAGCTCCTGCGAAATAAGTGACTCTATCCAGGGGTCCGTCTACTCCGACAATAAACATATGCTCTGTGAGCCAATCTTCCTGTGAAGCACGGTTTATTGCCAGCCTCATTGCAGGTTTCTTGAGTCCGATCGTATTTCCTCCATATTGTGTA
>CAZKVA010000022.1:0-15942 GCA_964556035.1 uncultured Actinomycetota bacterium | reverse complement strand
CAAATTATGAACAAAATCAACAAAATATTAGCTCTCATCCCGGATTTAAAAAACCTAAGGATTCCCGCTTTTATTCCTAAAATAAATATTTGTATAAAAAATATTATATTAAGATTCTTATTTTATATCCAAAAAAATATTAGTTTTTTAGGAATTTTTTAGCCGGAAAAAAATACCTGGTGTAAAATCTATATATCTTAATAAATACCAGCAAAATATATATCTTGAAAAAAATACAATATTAAGTAAAAATTTAATCATGGGATTTAAAAACCTGTCACAATTAGCAAGAAGGATCATCATATCTGTGGGAGCACTGATATTGATCTATTTTCTTGGTTCCATCGGGTATATGTTAATAGAGGACCTGACTTTTCTGGATGCACTTTTTATGACAACTATCACTATAACCACTGTGGGTTATGGCCTGGTAAAGGACCTGTCTACTGCAGGTACTATCTATACAATACTACTTATCATAGGCGGTACGGGAACAGCAGCTTATATCCTCATCAATATTGGGGATTTTGTACTATCTGAATTTTTATTAGGAAGAGTTGAAAAGAGAAGGAATATTAAAATGATTAAAAAACTTAAGGACCACTATATCATTTGCGGTCTTGGCAGAGTTGGCATGGAGATCGCACTCGAGCTGGTCACCAGTAAAATTGATTTCATAGTTGTAGACAATGCCGATGAACCGATGAAACTCTGCCAGGAACATAACTGGTTGTGCCTGAAAGGGGACGCCTCGAATGATGAGTCCTTGCTTGAAGCTGGTATTGAAAGGGCCAGGGGGCTATTTGCCGCACTTGATACTGATTCAGAGAATGTATATGTCACTCTTTCCGCAAAATCCCTTAACCCGGAAATATTTGTCGTTGCAAGGGCAACAATTCATGAGACTATGGGGAAACTGGAAAAAGCCGGTGCTGACAGGGTCGTCTCTCCACAAATAATCGGGGGGAGAAGGATGGCCGCTATGGCGCTTCAACCTTCAGTCTGTGATTTTATGGATACGCTTATGAAGACAGAAGATGTTGAAATACAGCTAGCCGAGATAGAGATCCAGCCAAACAGCAGGATAGATAATATGACCATAAAGGATGCCGGCGGGAAGTTTAAGATCGAAGCCCTGATAGTATCTGTTCTTGAAAAAGGAGAGAATATCTCGGTCACTAAGGCAAGTGGAAGCATACTTATGAAGTCTGGACAAAGACTTATAGCGATCGGCACCAAGGACCAGATCGCACAGCTTAAAGAACTTGCTTTGAGCTAGGGGCCTGTCCGGGAACCGGGCTAAAACTCCTATATGTCATCATGAAATACGCTATAGTCTCCTGTAAGGAAATACAGGACCCTTTCTCCAATATTAACTGACTGATCCCCGATCCTTTCAAGATAGCGGCTTGCAAGAGCAATATTTGTTACAAATTTTATATCTTCTTCACCCTTATTTGTGGTAAACAATTTCTTAAATATCATCTCCTGGATCTCATCTATTGCATCATCAGACTTACCCAGTTTTGCTGCAATTTTGGCATCCTTGTTTTTAAAAGCTTCAAGCGCCTTGCCAAGCTCAGGTTCTGCAAGATTCCCCATTTCAACAAGAAGGTCTATGATCTCCCTATCGATATTGCTCTTTTCATCTTTTGTCGACAGTATTTTTACGATCTTGCCAATATTTACCGCAAGATCACCTATTCTTTCAAGATGTTTTATGATGATGCTTATAGAATGGATAAACCTCAGGTCAACTGCGACAGGCTGGTGTTCAGCCTGAAGCATAATACATTTTTCTTCTATGGATATGTCATGCTCATCTACTCTTTCATCCTCCTTTATAACCTTTTCTGCCAGCTCCGGGTCCATCCTCATCAAGGCTTCGATTGAATTATGGACTGCATCCTGGACAAGGCTGCCCATAACTAAAACCTCATCAGTTATTTCTTCAAGTCTCTGGTGAAATGTTTTTCTCATCTTATCCGCCTCTATATTATTTTAAGTTCTTATTATACCTTTTATTTGTCTTTCAATCCTGTGATACTTTATTAAGGATTATGGCCCACAAGGTCTATTATGGCCTAAGTCTTTCTCCTGAGTCTGGCTCTTGTCCTTATCGCTGTTGCAATCGAGGCAAAAAATAATACTATCAGCAGGAGTACCAAAGCAGTTCCCCATTTTTTTTCATCAGGAGCATCAGCTACCTGGGTGACAAGCACATATAGATGATAGGGCAGGGCCATTACCTGGCTGAATACTGATTTTGGAAGATTAGGCTGATAGAAAGCAGCCGCTGTAAAAAGTATTGGTGCGGTCTCTCCCGCGGCCCTTCCAATACCTAGAACAGCTCCTGTTATTATTCCCGGCATTGCCTGCGGGAGCACTATCTTTATGATCGTCTGCCATTTAGTAGCTCCGAGAGCAAGCGATGCATACCTGTATGTATTGGGAACAGTTTTTAATGCCTCCTCTGTTGTCGTGATTATGGTTGGAAGTATAAGGAGGGCCAGAGTCAATGAACCGGCAATAACAGACCTGCCAAGATTTAAAAATATCACAAAAAATCCCAGGCCAAAAAGGCCAAATACTACAGATGGGACACCGGCCATATTGACTATTGATAATCTGATTATCCTTGTTAACCGGTTCTTCCTGGCATATTCATGCAGATAAACAGCAGAGAAGATCCCTATCGGAAGTGAAAATACAAGAGTTCCTAAAACCAGGTATAATGTACCAATAATAACTGTCGATATACCGCCTTCCTTCATCCCTTCGGAAGGCTTCTGTGTCAGGAATTCCCAGGTGAGTGCGCTACCGCCTTTTACTATAAGGTATATTATTATGCCAAGGACAAAAACTATCACTATAAGGGACATTAAAAGCAATATTGCATGAAATACATTCTGTATGATTCTTTTTTTATTCATTGTTACATTGATATTCATGGTCATATTCTAATAGTTTTTTCTTTTATTTATCATCTTGACCTATTCACAAATTTATCTGCTAAATAATTAATAAAGAATGTTATTAGAAAAAGCATCAAGCCGATAGCAAATAATGATGAGTAGTGGATTCCTCCCTGTACCGTTTCACCCATTTCAGCAGCTATGGTTCCCGTTATGGTCCTTACTGGTTGAAGAAGCGAGAATACCAGTCTTGGTGAATTTCCGGTGACCATAAGTACTGTCATCGTTTCTCCTATAACCCTTCCGAGGCCCAGCATGGTAGCTGCCACAATACCTGAAGATGCTGCCGGAAGCACGGTCCTGTATGCAGTCTGCCATTTTGTTGCACCTAGCGCAGTCGAAGCAAAACGGTAACTTGAAGGAACAGCATTGATCGCATCCTCTGAAATGGAAATAATGGTCGGAAGACTCATAAAGGCAAGCATTATGGAACCGGTAAGTGCGGTAAGTCCGGTATTTAATTGAAATGTATCTTTAATAATGCCGGATAGTAGAGTCATCCCTATAAAGCCTATGACTACAGAAGGAATGGAAGCAAGGATCTCTATTATTGGTTTTACTGTCTCTCTTACGATCCTGGGAGCAAGTTCTCCCAGATAAAGCGCAGTTCCTATCCCAAGAGGTACGGCTATCACAATTGCTCCGAAAGAGACAAGAGCTGAACCGGCCATTAATGGCAGCAGTCCAAACTTTTCCGGTTCTGCGGTCGGAGCCCACTCCTTCCCGCCCAGAAAATCAAATATGGGATAGCTTGCAAAGAATTTAAAAGAATTATATACAAGAAAAGTCAGGATCAATCCGAGCACGATTATAGAGATAATGCCATTTAGGAATATAAATTTAGTGATTATAAATTTTTTAAATTCTTTTAATCTATTAATTTTCTTTGGACTCATCAATATAAGATTATTGGATTATTATTAAGTAAAGAATAATCCTCTATGGGATAAACATAAAATATTCAATAACCACGACTTCCATATAGTAGCATTTATTGACAAAATCAACTAAGTGGCACAAAACCTATTCCCCTTGCTATGGCCTGTCCTTCTTCACCAGTCACATACTCAAGAAAAGCTTCTCCAAGATCAGTCAGGTCTGAATCGGAGACATATATGAAAAGCTGCCTTGAAATAGGATAGGATCCATTTTGTACATTCTCTATCGAAGGTTTTACACTTTCACTTGTATCTTCTCCTATGATAGCCAGGGCTTTTACACTATCGTCCAGATATCCAAGTCCGATATATCCTATAGCATTTTCATTGATTGATACTTCTTCCCTTATAGATACATTGGCTGCCATATATAATGCTTCCTGGGAAAAATTGTTTTCTTTAACAGTTCCATTCAACTGGACAACTCTCTTTTTGAAATATCCGAATGTACCTGAGCTTGAATCCCTTGATGTTATCAGTATTTCACCATTTTCGCCGCCAACTTCACTCCAGTTGGTGATCTCACCAGTAAATATTTTTGAGATCTGTTCTACAGAAAGCTCTGTTACCGGATTACTATTATTTATAACTACAGAAATACCATCCCATGCGACAACGAATTCCTTTATATCAATGCCCTGATTTTTTGCGGTTTCGATCTCAGACTCTTTTATGGATCTTGAAGCAGTTGCTAGATCTACGGTTTTATTTATCAGTGCCGCTATCCCTGTACCGGATCCTCCGCCAGTAACTGAGATATTAACACTGGGATTTACTTTTGAAAAATTTTCAACCCAGTACATCGAAACTTCAAGCAATGTATCAGAGCCCTGGATAACCAGCTCTCTATCCTCAAATAGCTCCCCGGTATTTTGTGAGGATCCATACTTACAGCCTGATAATGTTCCACTTGCTGAAAAAATAAATATTAGAATTATGATGGTAAGTGTCCATATTCTTTTCGATGTTCCAGCCAATTCTTTTTCCTCTTCAAAATACTAATTATAAAACACTATAAAATAAATGCAGAATGTATCTTCAGGAGTCAGATAATATATATTTTAAAAACATATTCAAAGAAGTGGTGGCGAGACGCAGAATCGAACTGCGGACACATAGATTTTCAGTCTACTGCTCTACCAACTGAGCTATCTCGCCATTCAATAAAAAAAGATTGATATGACCGTCCTTTCGAATCCTACAAAACATGGATCCACCATGTTTTGTTCAAGTCATTCCGGTCTAACTAATAAAAAATAACTTATATTCTGGCGGAGCTGACGGGATTCGAACCCGCGATCTCATGCGTGACAGGCACGTGTCCTAAACCACTAGACGACAGCTCCGCGCTTTTTAAAAGGGCCAATATGGTGGGCGCTACAGGGCTTGAACCTGTGACCCCCTGCTTGTAAGGCAGGTGCTCTCCCAACTGAGCTAAGCGCCCTTCTTGGTAGCCTGTAGGAGAATCGAACTCCTGTTGCAAGGTTGAAAACCTTGTGTCCTAACCACTAGACGAACAGGCCTCTTAATGGTGAGCCGTGAAGGATTCGAACCTTCGACACCCGGATTAAAAGTCCGGTGCTCTACCAACTGAGCTAACGGCCCATGCTAATTACTAATGTGACAACCTCACGGTAATAAATTACTGCCAGCCCCGGATTTGAATAACCGGGAATTCCAGCTTTTATTCCTAAGCCCATTAATCTAGTATTTAAATTAGCAAACGTAAAGTCTACTATAGTAAAAATGCAATGTCAATAAATAAACCGATATTATAATCAGGTGTAGCAGAGTGATTAAACCTATTTTTTACTCTTGACTTTTGAAGATACTTTTTCTGCTTTTTCTATACTTTTTTCCAGGATCCCTTCACCCATTACCCAGGCTTCAAGTAAAGCAAATTTTCCCCGGTCAAGAGCTTCTTTAATCATATTATTAAGTTTTTTCCTTGTCTTCAGGCCGGATTGGGGAGCAAATAGAAGTCCCATTGCCAGTCCTGCTACGGCTGCAATAACTGTAATGGTAAATATATCCCCAAAACCTATCCCGCTTTTCCCCGGGCTGTAATAATGCATATTTTTTTTCTTGTCATTCATTTTGTCTATTCCCCGCAAATATATGTAATGATTATTTCTATTCTTCTATTATATCCATTGATTATTATAAACTATTTACTGTTTATTTTTTATAGTAAGCTGAACTAACTATAGAATATCTTAACCCAGAAGCTCACTCATTACCTCAAACCAACCCCTGTTCATGATCCCGTCAGTTATAAATACATTATTATATTTTTGAAGTTCGGATTCAAGCTCATCTTCATGCTTCAATGCGTTTTTCATCAAAAAGAAGTATTTCACTTCACCCGCCATTTTAAGGTCCTCTAACGAATCGCCCAGCGCTATGCAGTTTTCCATTTTGAAGTTTCTTAGTTTTTTATCAAGCCTTACTCCATTTACCTTTGTGACTCCCACCGGCATAAGATTGTATATATGAAGCCTATCTACATCAAGATCGACTTGAAACAGATTTGAGAAACCATTATCTAATAGTATTAGTTCCTCAAAACCATTTTCCCTTAGCAGTTTATTTCCCTTATCAAGATCTATCTCTCCCAGAAAAAGTGCATTAAAGGAACGATACATGGCCCATTCTAGCTTACCTTCAATTTTACCGGGAAATTCTTTCTTTAGAAGATCGATTATTTTTATAAGATCTTCTCCTTCATATTTTAAATCGATATTATTCCTACTATTATCAAAAGTTACATGGACATCTTTTCCCAGATCATATACGAGTTCGGATCCAAGCTCTGCAATATAATTGCTTGCACCTATCATCTGGGCATTGTAACGGAGTGCAAACTTATTTCTTCCCGATATAAGGACCAGGTCCCAACCCTTACCATTTATTTTCTCAAGGAGGTTCAGGGCTTCAAAATAATATTCACTCCTGGCATCTTTGATCATGCATCCCTGGTCATTAAACAAAGTCCCGTCAAGATCGGAGTAAATCACTTTGAGATCAGAGATCCCCTTTTTTATCTGATCCTTATTGTCTTTAAAAAATCTATAACATCTTTTTGTAAGTCTTGCAGCTTCAAGCAATTTCCTTTTTCCTTTCCAAATATTCCTTAATTTCCATCATGGGGGGCCTCTCCATTTCCACCAGCTTCAAAGGTGTAATTATATATTCTTTATTAATATATTCAATCTGATTATAGATTTTATTTATGTCTGTATTTAGTTTCACCTTATTATAGTACTGGAGTTTGCGGAACAGGGTCTGTAAAATCCCGAAAGACATCTTGGATAATGCTGAAATCGGTTGATTTCGGTGCACCCTTCTTTTCAGGTTCACCTGTGCGATCACATCCAATCCAAATCTTTCAAAGATCTCGATCAACATCCCCACTTCTACGCCATATCCGGTACTGAAAGGAATGCTTTCAAGTATCTCTCTCCTTCCAGCATATTCCCCGGAAAGAGGTTGGAAGACTTTACTTAGCTCAGGATAGAAAAGATTGAGCAGGGGCCGTACCAGGAGCTCGGTCACCCTTCCTCCTTCGCTCTTTAAATATGAACTAGCGATCTTAAGCGGCCTTCTGTAAAAACCTTTTACATAGGATATCCTGTCATCTATAAGCAAGGGGCCGAGTATGCCATAAATAAACCTTGGCTTGAAATTCATAATATCTGAATCACACCATATGATGATATCTCCTTTTAGAACGGCGAGGCTTTTCCAGAGAGCGTCACCCTTACCTTTAAAACTCCCACATCCGGAAAGGATATCCTTATGCTGCAATACTTTAAATCCGGCAGACCTCACTACACTTACTGTCCGGTCCATAGAATTGGAATCGATCACCACTACCTCGTCCACGAGGCCTGGTTCATATATGCTTTTTCTTACAATATCCAGTATTTTGCCAATAGTCTGGGCTTCATTTAAGGTCGGTAAACACAGGGATATAGTCAGATTCTTTTTCTTTTTAAATTTGACCAACCTGTCTACGGGAAATACCTTATAATTATATGTATTATTGTTATACCATTGTTCTATATCCATTTGACTTCCCTCCTAACAATAATTTACTAAAGGAGCCTGTCCGAAAACATATTTATATAAACCCTGGATGGTTTTTATATTCTTAAATCAATCAAGCTCCCCTATCAGTTTTTTCAGCTTGGATATTAAATAATCTATGGAATAGTACTCTTTAACAATTTTAAAATTCTTGTTTGTGACTTTCTCTCTCATCTTATGGTCAGTAAGCAGTTTAAATGTTTTTTCTACAGCTTCCTTATCCACCTTTTTATCAATGACTATGAATTCAAAACCCTTTGACAGCATGTCAGTCAGCACTGGATAATTGTTTACGAAGAGTGGTTTGTTTAGAACACTGGCTTCTATTACCGGATTACCAAACCCTTCAACATCACTGGGGAGAGTTACCAGGTCACAGGCTTTATATAGATCATAGATATCAAACTTTTTGAACAGATCTTTTCTGGTGTATTCCTGAATATGTTTATTATCATTTTTGCTTAATATCAGATTGATCCCGGTCTTTCTGACAAGATCTATGATCTTATTAAAATAATCCAATTCATTCTTTTCCGGATTTCCACTAATTATCAAATTGATTTTTTTATCAGTTTTTTTTGACAGTTTATCTACCAGCTCTATTGTCCTTTCAATATTTTTCCTGGCAATAAGCCTTGTGGGTTGCAGGATTAATAAATCATCATCATCCATATCTAAAAACTTTTTGACCTTATGGGATTTACTCCCAATTTCTTTAAGCAGATCAAAGTCAAAAATATTGGGAATATAGGTCGCCTCAATTTTTTTCTTATCATAGATCGATTTTTTGGCCAGGGTATTGATCACCACATGTTTAAGGCCGGACAGGTCAGGAGGAAAATAGTCATCAAGCATCTTTTCGACATTGGAACACAGAAACTGTTTTCTTTCCCAGTAAAAATCATGATGCCTGGTAATAGCTTTTATATTGTTTTCTGAAATGACTTCCGTGAGGGCAATAGCCAGTGGGATATTTAATGGTATGGTAAGAGCATTTTCAATGCTTAGATATCTAATATTGTTACTATTTAATATCTTTAAGAGTTTATCCTTGATTTTTTCCTTTACCTTGCCGATGTTATCTATCAATCTTCCAAGATCATTTTCTGTTGCCTTCTTTTCTTCATTAAAGGCAATTTTTCTGATCTCTGCCACTTCGGTAAAGTAATAATCCATTTCGTCTACAGCAAAAAAGATGGAGTTGTCTTCCCTGTCAAATTTTCCGGCAATATAGACCGGATCAAGCCCTATCCTTTTATATGCATTGGCCCATTTATCTGCTTCTATGGAAACCCCGTCGATCCCACCCAATCTTGTCGAGATAATGGCTATTTTTTCCATTTTTCCCCCACGTATTACCGGATCAATAAAAAATAATTGTTTAATATAAATAAAGACCCAAACATTTTATTTCCCCTGTATATTTTGTGAAACTTTACGCTATGCATAAAAAAATGAACCTATTAAGGCTCATTGACAGTAGATATAATTATATTATATCCCTTTGTATGAAAAAATTAAAATATGGGTGATTTACAATATAGTCAAATTCAAATATGGTAGAATATAGATTATAGTATTTTTATATAGATCACTTTCTTTTTATATAGATTTCTAACTGTGATAAGGCTTATGTGGCTGGAAATATTTTTTACCAGTTATTAAATTGAAGGGATAAAAAAGATGTTTTTGGAGAGATTTCTTGCAGAATTTAGTTTTGATCTTTCAGTCTTTATATTTGATATCATAATACCATGTATGCTTGCCATGATATTCGGGGGACTTATAGGCCTTCAAAGGGAAAGACATGAGAGGCCCGCGGGCCTTAGGACACATGCTCTGGTTTGCCTGGGAGCTACGGTATTCACTCTGGTATCCTATCTTGGATTTTCTTCAGGCGCCGGTTTTGATTCTACCAGGATTGCAGCAGGTGTGGTGACAGGGATCGGATTTATTGGAGCAGGAGTTATATTCAGGCAGGGAATACTGGTCAAGGGAGTCACCACTGCAGCCAGCATCTGGATTGTGGCAGCTATCGGCCTGTCCCTGGGGACAAAATTATATTATCTTTCCATAATCGCTACTCTCCTGGGATTTTTAATACTGAGCTTTCTTAAATCTTTTGAATACCGCATAATCCGTACCCCTAATTACCGGATAAAGATAACTGCTTCAAAAGATTTTGATGATATTGGAAAAATCATAGGTACGATCAAGGATTTTTCACTCGATATAAAAAGTAAAAAATATGAATTTGAGCCGGATAGCAATACTAAAATGTACAGCTACAATATTCGCAGCAAGATGCCTGATTTTTCCCAAAAGATAATAGACCGGATCAGTAAAATAAATGGAGTACTAAAGATTAGTGTGGATTAATTTAAAATGAGAATTTCCGGTGACCTATTTTCAAACATGATCTTTCCTCTTCGATCTAAAGAGATATCAAATGAAATTCATAGCAGATATAATGGTTGGTAAACTGGCCCGCTACCTCCGGATTGCCGGGTATGATGTAGCCTATTTTAATGATGCCAGCGATGATTTTATCCTGAAGACCGCAATCAAAGAAGACCGGATAGTCCTTACAAGGGATACACTTATGCTCGAACGCAGGCAATTTAGGAGCGGGGCATTAAAATCAGTATTTATCGCTAGTGATGATATAAAAAAACAATTGCTCCAGATCCGTTCGGAATTAAATATCAGTTTCGGGCCGGTTCTTATAAGATGCCTTATATGTAATGATCTGCTGGTAAAGGTATTAAAAAAGGAAGTCCGTAACAAGGTCCCTCCATATGTTTACAGTACACAGGATGATTTTATGTACTGCAGGGAATGTGGAAAATATTACTGGCGGGGCACACATTATGATTATATGGATGATTTCTTTAAAGGGCTTTAACCTCTCTTGTAGCAATCAGTTTTATTCCTTCTTCAGTAAAATCCTTCATCAATACTTTTCCAAATCCTATAGGTGCCGCAATTCTTAATCTCCTTATGATATCTCGGCCGCTTTTCCATTCTGCTTTTCTGATAGGTTTGGAGGACCTTACAGGGACAAGCTTTATTTCGCCATTTCTTACTGCTGCTGTGGAAGTAAAGATCCTTCTTGGATCACATATTTCCGAGATGGCATATTTTTTACCTTTTGAACATTCCTGACCCGATACTTGCAGTTTCTTTCCGGTCTTTAATGATCCCCTGACCTGTATCAGGCAGGATTTAGGGCATATTATGCAATTTATACTTTTCACAAGACCTCCTCAATATCGACTCTTATCTTCTTTTTACCGGCAATCTTGCCGGAATATTTTGAGAGATCCAGCCTGATCATCTCAGAAGGAACAGCATAGGGTCTTTTAATATCTACAATATTATCATTTCCTGAAGACAGTGATAATCTGATACTGCCTGTAAGCGGTTCAGCAACCCTGATAGACAGGATAGGTTTTTGCCCTTTTACCTGTCTATGATCCCCTATCCTTAAAATATTAGGTGTTATGCTTCTAATATATTTTCCGGATTCTATTATTATTCTGTCACCAGCCATATCCAATTTGTCATGGGCATATAGTCCTGCATTAAAACCTGCTGTATAGCTGTCTTCGGATACATAATCTACAAGGTCATATACCTGGACGACATTTCCGCCTGCAAAAAATCCCTGTTTTTGGGTATGCATCATATTATCAATAAACGGTCCTCCTGTAATAGGATCCAGGGGAATGCCTGCCCCCCTGCTCAATTCATTTTCAGGGACCAGCCCGATTGAAAGCAGAAGGGTATCGCATTCGATGTATTTTCTTTTTGAATCAAGTACTTCTCCATTGCTCCCGATCCCGGCTATTTCTACTCCACTGATCCTTTCTTTCCCATCAATAAAAGTTACCGTATGGGAAAGCAGCAGAGGTATATTAAAATCATCTATACACTGGACTATATTTTTATTAAGTCCTCCCGGATAGGGCATCTTTTCTATGACAGCTTCCACTTTTGCACCTTCAATAGTGCATCTTCTGGCCATTATCAGTCCTATATCACCTGATCCAAGTATGACTATCTTCTTTCCTACCATCAGTCCGTCAATATTTATCAGTCTCTGTGCCGTCCCTGCAGTAAATATTCCGGCCGGCCTGAAACCAGGTATGGAGATCGAGCCCCTTGTCCCTTCCCTGCATCCCATTGCCATAACTACCGCCTCTGCTTTTATATTTTTCAGGCCATCCCTGGAATTTGATATAAGGATATTTTTATCTTCGCTTATACTGTAGACAAAAGTATCGAGCGCGAGATCAATATTCTTCTTCTTTGCCATTTCCATATAAGCATGTGCATATTCAGGTCCGGTAAGTTCTTTTTTGAATTTTTTTAATCCAAAACCAGGGTGGATGCATTGTTGGAGTATTCCTCCCGGATATTTCTCCCTGTCTATTATAAGAATGCTGCCAGCTCCTGCCTCATGCGCCCCCACAGCGGCCGCAAGCCCGGCAGGACCTGCCCCGATCATTACCACATCATATTCCCGGGAAATATCATTTTTATTTAAGGCTGCATTGTTCATGTCTTTATCTTCTATAAATTTATTTACAGAATCATGTCTTATATTTTCTTTTTCAAATATTACGTATTGGATAGTAGCCTGTCCAAGAATAATTTAAAAATCCCTGGTATACCCTGTAACTATATTTGAATCCTTTCCCCTTTTTAATATGCCGGGAGCATCTATTCCTGTTTCATCCGACAATATGGTTATTATCCTTGAAATATCAAAAGCTCCCTGGCACCTTCCAGCACCGGCCCAGGTCCTGAGCTTTATTGCATCGGCTGTAAGCGCGGGAATCGGGGCGTGTATTGCAGACACAATATCGCCTTCAGTGATATTTTCACACCGGCACACTATTCTTCCAAACCTCCTGTCCTGTCTGATCCACTTCTGCTTTTCTTCCATATCAAGATCCCTAAAAAGTGGTTTTATCCGGTACTGCCCGGTTTTTTCCGGATCCTTCCTTAGGTCAAAATAACTTTCACCTATCATATCTTTTACATATGAAGCAATTGCCGGAGCAGATGAAAGTCCCGGCGAATCTATCCCCACAACATTAAATAGTCCTGGAGCACCGGACTGCGGCCCGATGATAAAGTCTTTGCCTTCAACTGAGGACCTTAAGCCTGAAAACTGTGAGATTATCTTTTTTCCTTTTATGGCAGGAACTAATTTTTCTGACTGTGACAGCACATCCTCATAATCTTTAGAGCTTGTAGAAGTATCCTCCCTGTCACCGGTCAGGGTAGAATTACCGCCCAATATTGTATTGCCGTGAGCCGTGGGAAAGACAGCACATCCCTTGCCATAAGGTGACGGTACCGGATATATTGCCCCATTGCAGATATCTCCCTCTGCCTTATCAATAATATAGTAGTCCCCTTTACGGGCACTTATCTTAAAATCAGTATCCACCGCACCGCGGATTATCGTATCAGCATCGATACCCGCACAATTTATGACTAGCCCTGCTTCCCAGCTGTCTCCAGATGTAGTTACACCCAGGACCTTCCCATTTCCGGAAGGATCCATCAAAAGGCCCTTTACCCCGGTCCCAAATATAAAATCCACACCATTTATGGCCGCATGTTCGGCTGCAGCTATTACAAGCCTGAATACATCTGTGAGGCCTGCATCGACTATATGGAGTGCAGCCAGTGCTTCTCTTGATGCATTCGGCTCTATATCGATAAGCTCTCCCGGATCCAATACTTTTACTTTTACTCCATTGGTCTTACTCTGTTTTTGGAGCCTTTTAAGTATCTTCAGTTCTTCCTCATCAAATGCAAGCAATGTATACCCTGTCCGTTTAAAGAAAACTCCCAGGCTGCTGCACAACTCTCCAAATCTCCTGTTTCCCTCTACGCAGAGCCGGGCCTTTAAGCTCCCGGGCCTCTCATTATGTCCCGCATGGACTATTGCTCCATTTGCCTTGCTCTGCCCGGAACATACATAGGAGCTTTTTTCAAATACTGCTATATCCAGTCCGTAAAAGCTCAATTCCCTTGCTATCAGGCAGCCCGTAATGCCGGCGCCTATTATTATGATGTCATATTGATTTTTTATTTTATCTCTCATCTAAAAATGTAGTATTTATAATCGGTATCCAGGTTTCTATATCATGAATCCTCTATCCAGAATAATATATTCCCTCGCCAGGGGAAGCATCGCATAGATATTTTTAAGATCCATAATCATAATATATATGTCATAAGATAAAAAACCAATAATACCTTTAGCCAGGGGCTCATCCTTAGAACCCTTCCAAGAACTGGATTTTGGTTTGTTCTCAGACAGGCTCCTTGGTTAAATAATTGATATTTATGTGTATGTGTGGATTGATATTTGATTAAGAAATATATTTAAAGTGTATAGGATTAATAATATCCACTACTATAAATATTAATCCAAATTCTTTCTTCACCTTATATGGGTTCTGCCTCAAACGGAGCCCCAATACCTGCACCATTTACCTTAAGCTCTTCTACTATCTTATCAAGGAGGGGAACACCTTTTACCTTATTTTCTTCAGCTGCAAGATATTCTTTCTCCCCTGCAATATATATCTCTTCCTGTCCTTTAGCCTTAGGAGAATCCTTTAAGAGCCCTACCATATAATCTATTTGTTTTTTGAAGTCTATTATGGGCCTGAATGCATCAATTTTAATTGCCATAAAGAAGTGTCCGACATCAGACTCTCTTGGCTCATGTGGAAAGCCTACATCTGTAAGAGTGGCTGAGCCTGAGAGCGCCCCGCATAGTATATCTACAAGTAGTGCCAGTCCATAACCCTTATATGATCTCAGGATATCTGTAGAACCTAAGGGTAAAACCGCTCCGGGTCCCCCGCTCTGTACCTTTTTGGGATCATCTGTGACAATTCCGTCATCATCTATACCCCAGCCCATAGGGATCTTCTCACCCTTTTTTTCAAATACCTTGACCCTTCCTATAGGTACCACAGAAGTTGCCATATCCAGCACATATGGATACTTCTCATATGAAGGAGCTGCTACTGCTATGGGATTTGTACCGAGTACTGCTGTAGAACCATAAGTAGGTGCGGCCAGCGGCTGGGAATTTGTCATAGATATTCCTATCATATCACTATCCAGGGCCATCATGGCATAGTAGGCCGCAATACCATAATGGTTGGAATGGTTTACTGTAGCTATTGCTATATTTGATTTTTTTGCCTTCTCTATGCATGCAGTCATAGCACGGTATCCATTTACCTGGCCAAGGCCGTTTGCCCCATCAAAGCTTATTGTTGTATCCGTTTCATTTAATATCTTTGTGGGAGTTTCCGGGTTTATATATCCCTTCTTTAACCTGCTTCCATAATATGTAGAAAGTCTTATAAGACCATGAGATGATACGCCGCGTAGATCCGCTTCTATAAGTATATCGCCTACAATGGATGCGTCATCCGCCGGTACTCCAAGTTTTTCCATGAATTTTACAGTGTAATCGATAAGATCCTGTTTTTTAAATCTTAGTGTCTTTGCCATAGCTGCCTTTCTAAATTTCTATATTTTATTAATAGGGGATGTTGATTCCCTTATGATCAGTTCCGGTTTTATTATAATCTCTTTATTCTTATTAGACACTGGTTTTTTTATCCTGTTAAGCAGGATCTTGCTTGCTTCATCTACCATTTCTTTAACGGGATAACGGATAGTTGTAAGACTGGGAATAAATATTGAACTTATGATGATATCATCAATTCCCATTACCGATACATCTCCTGGAACTTTTAGCCCGATATCATTAAGCCCCCTGATGGCACCAAGTGCATTAATATCATTAAATGAAAATAATACCGTTATTTTTTTATTCTTTTGAATAAGCCTTTTTGCAGTTTCAGCCCCTTTTTCATATGAAAGTCCGCCTT
>CAZKVA010000021.1:11809-15951 GCA_964556035.1 uncultured Actinomycetota bacterium | reverse complement strand
CCTTTTTTTGAAGGTATTTAAAACTAAGGTCCTCTAGCTCTGACTTTATCTGATAGATCCCAAGCCTGTGAGCTATCGGTGCATAAACTTCTAATGTCTCCTTGGCTATATCTTTTCTTTTTTCCTTATTAAGAGGTGAGAGTGTACGCATATTATGGAGCCTATCAGCAAGTTTGACTAATATTATCCTTACGTCCTCAGACATCGCGATAATCATTTTTCTTATATTACTTACCTGCTGCTCTTCTTTTGTATTAAATACCAGTTTATCAAGTTTAGTGACACCGTTTATGATCCTGGCTATACTGTTTCCGAATTCACTCATAACCTTTTCAAGATTATATTCAGTATCTTCTACAACATCGTGTAATATTGCCGCAGCAATAGATGTCTGGTCCAATTCAATATCAGCAAGTATCATCCCCACGCTTAAAGGATGGATTATAAAGGGCTCCCCTGATTTACGGAATTGATTATTGTGGTATTTTTTTGCAGTCGAGTATGCCTTGTCCAAAAGTTTTAAATCGACATTTGGATTATAGCTTTTTATTTTCCTGATAAGCTCTTTAAAGATCTTATCGGAATCCATACTTTCTACTTTGTCTTTAAGGTTGGGACTCATATTGATATTAGTATATATCTTTTATAATAAGCTGTATAGATTTTGACCCTTTCCATATATTTAACTGTAGATCATATAATACATGTATCATTTGCTTTTTTTCAATTATTTCTTTTTTCCTGCTATCTATATTAAATATAAGTCCTGTAAAATTTATTCCATCCTTTTCCAGCATCATCTTTAAATGTTTTTCACCTTTTAGAAAATTAAGCTGGCTGATAGTACAATCCCTGGTAATAAAAGCTGGTTTTTGATTTGATTCACCATAAGGTCTGAGCAGTTCTAATTCCCTTACAAACCTCATATCTATATCAGCAAATTCTTGCTCCATATCATATTCATATTTTTTCTTTAGATCCTCATGTCTTATTTTTTCCTGTGCAATATTTGAAAACCTTTTAGAAAATTCATCAAATAGCTTACTATCCATACTTATACCGCATGCTTTCCTGTGCCCACCAAATTTTTCCAAAAGGCTTTTTAGTCTGAGTAGATTTCCATAAAGATCAAATCCAGGTATACTTCTCCCGGAACCTTTTAGTCTGCCTTCTTTTTCCCTGAATAGTATTGAAGGAATATTAAATCTTTTTACTATTTCAGATGCTACTATCCCCAGGACGCCTTCACTCCATTTATGGGAATACGCAATAAAGATCCTCTTAGAGTCCGCTATTTCCTTAAGATCATAGGATTCCATGATCTCTTCAAGTATTTCTGCTTGAAGATCCTGCCTTTTTTTATTAAACTTTTCAAGCTTTATGGCAATACTTCTAAAATCCTTATCTTCTGCAGAAAGCAAGTCAAAGCTATACATCGCATTTTTCATGCGCCCGGCTGCATTGAGCCTGGGAGCGATGATAAAACCTATATCATATTCATTTATATCCGGATTATCACCAATTACAGTATCAATAAGTGTCTTGAGGCCTTTGTTGCTGGTCTTGTTTATTCTTTCCAAACCTTTTTTTACCAGTATCCTGTTCTCACCATTAAGCGGCATCACATCTGCGATAGTCGAAATAGCTACAAGATCTAAAAGCGAACTTAGATAATCCTTATCAAACGCAGTCTTCTTATTATCCTCAAGCTTTCTTAATACCCCTATTATAAATTTAAAACTTACTCCTGCTCCACTTAAAAATTTATAAGGATAACCGCAGCCTGGAAGTTTGGGATTGATTATTATATATTTTTCATCCTCCGGATATTCTTTTAAAGATGCATTATGGTGATCGCATACTATAACATCGGGCCCCCCGGGTTCATCTCTTAAAAATTGCTGCACATCATGATTATTAGTCCCGCAATCAACACTTATTATAAGGTCATACTTTTTCTTTCCAGTAACCTGACTCACATAATCAAGACTAAGGTCATATCCCTCTTTAAACCTGTCAGGAATATAAATATCGGTATCAATGCCCAGTTTCCCTAAAAAGTTATATATCAGTACAGAGCTTATTATCCCATCTGCATCATAATCTCCAAAAACAGATATTTTTTCTTTACTGTCGATTGCTTTTATGAGCCGTTTTACGCCTTTTTCCATTCCTGAGAGCAGATATGGATCATGCAATGACTTGATAGAGGGGTTTAGAAATTCTTCAATACTTTCTTCGGTAAAAAGTTTTCTTAAAGCAAGGATCTCAAGAAATGAATTTGAATATTTTTTACTGTTTGATGAATCCCTGCACTCACTTTTACTGTCCCCATCAGGTACAGGACATCTCAATCTCCAATTATCAGGGATATCAGTCATTTTATTTTTTATATTTTGAAAATCTGTTATTCCATACAACAAGTATCGGACTTGCAAAGAATATAGACGAATAAGTGCCTGATATTATACCTATGGTCAGGGCAAGCGCAAAATCCTTTAATGCCGTGGTACCGAGTATTAGAAGAAGTATTACAGGGAATAAGGAAGTAATAGAAGTATTTATAGACCTTGAGATGGTCATGTTTACAGATTTATTTATTACATTTGCATATCCAAGACTTCTTGCATTAGGAGTATTTTCCCTGATCCTGTCAAAGATGACTATGGTATCATTTAATGAATAACCTATTATTGTAAGAAGAGCAGCAATTGTAGAAGTGTTTATCTCGCGGTTAAGTATTGCATATACACCAAGGGTCACCAACACATCATGAGCAAGAGTGACAATTGCCGTGGCTCCAAAACGAAATTCAAATCTTATCCATACATAAATAAGTATTCCTGCAAGACTTATGGCCATCGCCATAAGCGCATTTCTTATAAGTATGCTTCCAAAACCAGGTTTTACGGTCCTGTCTTGAAGTAACTCTGGATTAATCCCTATATTTTCATCAAGCGCATCAAGTATCCTGGCTTTCTCCTCCAGATCAAGGGATTCCTCTCTCTCCTCTGCTTTTATCCTAATAATGTATTCATTTTCTTTTTCGGTATATTGTATAATGGAATTACCATAACCGGCATCCTCAAGAACATCATGTATCTGCACAACATCAGTTTCCTGGTCAAATTCAATTTGCATAAGGGACCCGCCAAGAAAATCTATTCCAAAATTAAAACCACCCTGTATAAAATAGCCGGCAATTCCTACAATTATTACTACAAGTGAGACAATAAACCATATTTTTCTTTTCCCGATAAAATCAAAACGGGCTGTTTTTTGATTCAAGACTACTTCTCCTCTTTTCTTTTAATACCGATAAATCCAGGGGAAGCTATCCTGGGTAGTCCGGCTGCAAGAAATAATAAAGACCTGGTAAAGAGCAGGCTTATCACCATACTGATTACAACACCAAGCGCGAGAGTGACTGCAAAACCTTTTATAGGTCCGGTACCAAATTGGTAAAGTGCCGCAGCCGTTATAAGTGTAGTCACATTGGCATCGACAATAGTCCTTAATGCATGTTTGAAACCATCTCCTATTGCTATTCTTGGAGATTTGCCTTTACGGCCCTCTTCTCTTATCCTGGCAAATATTATTACATTTGCATCAACAGCCATACCTATGGTCAATAATATTCCGGCAATACCGGGAAGTGTCAGTGCGGCACCGATTCCTGCCATTATACCCCAGAAAATAACAATATAGATAGAAAGACCGAGCGTTGAGATAAGACCAAGACCACGGTAATATGCAATCATAAATATTATGATAAGTGCCAGTCCTATTATACCTGCCCAAATACCTTTATCCAATGCAACCTTCCCAAGCGTAGGGCCAACTTTACTATGAGCTTCTACTGTCAAATTTATAGGAAGAGCTCCTGTTTGTAATACAAGAGCAATATCTTTAGCCTCTTCCAGGCTATTAATACCTTCTATAACCGCGTCTCCACCTGATATTATTACATTTAAGGAAGGTGCCGATTTTATTTCCTCATCAAGGACAATAGCTAGTTGTTCGCCTATATTTTCCCTTGTTATATCTTCGAAAGTATCGGCGGCTTCTTTTTTGAAGCTTAGAGTTACGACTATTCTTCCATTTGAATCATATCCAGCGCTTGCAGCAGCAAGCTTATCACC
>CAZKVA010000021.1:0-11709 GCA_964556035.1 uncultured Actinomycetota bacterium | reverse complement strand
CGACTATTCTTCCATTTGAATCATATCCAGCGCTTGCAGCAGCAAGCTTATCACCAGTAAGAAGTACGGGTCCAACAATAGAAACTTCTTCAGTCTTAGAGTCTACAAGAAGTTCTCCAATGATCTCTTCAGTACCTATATCAACAAGATTCATCTCACGGGTAGCTTCATTATAGACTAATTTACCGACTGCACCGGATAAACCAGTAGTTTCCCTTTCACCCTCATCACTTTCTTCTTTTGTATCAGCAGGACTATCTTCAATGGAGCTTTCCTCCGGAATAAAATCCCTGTTCATGATAAAGAGGTCGCCAGTTTCCGAATCTTCATAAAGCACTCCTATTTTAACCGGAGAAGCTGTATAAATACCTTTAACAATCATTATTTCATCTGGCTTATCTTCATATATAAGTTTCCCACTATCAAGGTCGAGCCTGATAAGTTCTGTTGTCTGGTCTATTCTTGAAATAAGCGATCCCTCAAGTTTAAGTATTCTAAATTCAAGCTGTGCTGTTTTTCCAATAATTTCCAGTGCCCTGTCAGAATCAGTGACACCAGGCAGTTGTATTATTATATTACCAGATAAATCTTGTGTGATAAGAGGTTCTGATACGCCAAGCATATCGATCCTATCACGGATTATAAGCATAGCTCTATCAAGCTTGCTAGAGGATCCGTCTGTAACATCCGAGCCTTCACCCTCAACAGGTTTAAGTATTATCTGTGTCCCGCCCTTAAGGTCAAGCCCAAGGTTTATTGGCTCAGTTATTACATAATAAATACTCACACCTATTATTAATATAAATGCAATAATTACTATGATATTTATTTTTTTATTGCGCATCTTTTTAACTTCTAGATATATACACTATCACATCTATAGTTTACTATCTGCTATGTTTTTAATTATTTATTTCTGTGTAGTAACTTTTTTAGATACAGAGCTTTTATTTACTTTTACATCTACGCCTGAAGCAATTGTTATTACTATAAAATCATCCCTGATGTCTTTTATCCTTCCATGAAAACCGCCAGCAGTTACTACTTCGTCTCCACGTGTCAGACTGGTCATAAGTTCCTGTGCTTTTTTGCTTTTTGTACGTTGCGGCCTTATTAAAAGAAAATAAAATGCTACAACAAGAATGACAAGCCATACCCATGTACCGTATTGTGCAAATATTGCTGCAAAACCAGTAGGTTCATCAGCTGCAGTCGTTCCGGTTTCCGCTGAACCACTTTCCGCCCCTGTTATAGGAAGACAACTCACCGAGAAAGCAGTAAGACTGATGAGCATAATGCTCAAGACAATGATCGCGATCATCTTTTTTGAGTATTTCATTTTTATTTCACTCCTTATATTATTAATCAAATATTACTATTATTAACTTTTTAAAAATTTTTGCAACTAAATATTATAAATTTTCTGTTTTTTTTCCAATTTTATAATTATTTATAAAATATTTTTTGAATTGTTTGAAATTTCCAGCGATTATAGCTTCTCTTGAGGCATCTACCAACTTGAATATAAAATTCAAATTATGTATGGTGAGAAGCATGCTTGCAAATATCTCCCTGCTCTTTATCAGGTGCTTTAAATATGCTGCTGAATAATTACTGCATGTATAGCAATCACATGTACTGTCAATAGGTTCAAAGTCCCTGGTATACTTTTTATTCTTTAGATTTATCCTTCCAAACATTGTAAAGGCACTTCCATTCCTGGATATTCTTGTAGGCATGACACAATCAAACATATCTACACCTGATCCAATAGCTTCAAGAATTCCTACCGGGTCCCCAAGCCCCATGAAATATAGTGGCTTTTTCCGGTCCACATTTTGAATAGTATGATCCAACATTTCAAATGTCCTGCCTCTTTCTTCACCGACACTTAAACCCCCTATGGCTGTGCCGTCAAAATCCATACCGGAGATGGCCTCGGCACAGTAGCTTCTTAGATCTTTAATAAAACCGCCCTGTATTATGCCAAAGATCTTCATGTCACTCCTTATATCTCCGGCTTTTCTTTCAGTAAGCGATAACTCGGCCCATTTAATGGTCCTTAATGCCGCATCTTTTGTATAATCATAGTCCTTATTAAAAGGTATGCATTCATCAAGCACCATCGCAATATCACTGCCAAGTCTTGATTGCATCTTTATCACATTTTCCGGTGTAAAAAGATGAACTGAGCCATCAATAATGGATTTAAACTGGACACCTTCATCTATTATTTTCCTTATTTTTCCAAGGCTGAATACCTGAAAACCTCCGCTATCTGTAAGTACGGCCTTTTCCCAATTTATAAATGAATGGATGCCCCCTGCTGCTTCTATAATATCTATCCCGGGCTGGAGATACAGGTGATAGAGATTTCCCAGTATTATATTACTTCCAAAACCATACAGGTCCTCAGGCCTTATTGCCTTTACTGTACCCTTGGTCCCCACCGGCATAAAAACTGGAGTTTTAACCGGACCATGTGTAGTTTTTAATATACCGGTCCTGGCTTCTGTGTTTTTATCTTTCTTTTCTATCTTAAAAAATGTCATAAATACCTGGATAAATAATTAATAATAATATTTTTAATATATTTATTGTAAAATTACAATACAACTTTCGAATAGAGATAGCATAATGAAGCCCATCCACTTTTTGGTCCACTTTCAAAAGATATTATTGATGCTTTTCAATCAGATATATTAGTAGCTTATTCTTCTGTTGTAACAATGGTAGAAGTATTGCCCGAGCCAATTCAAGCAGGATAAGAAAAGCTGGCAAATAAGTTCATATAGTTTTTGAAAAAAGGAAAAAATCAAATCGTCAATTTAGATCCTTAATTAGCATCCAGATTTTTATATTTTACAAGCATGCAATCCCCAAAACTGTAAAACCTGTAATTATTATTTTTTGCTTCTTCGTAGGCATTTAATATTTTTTCACGTCCAGCAAAGGCGCTAACCATCACAAGTAAAGTGGACTTTGGCAGATGAAAATTAGTGATCATACTGTCTACTATCTTGAACTTATATGGAGGATAGATATAAATATCTGTATCGCCGCTTCCCTCTGTCACTTCTCCATATTTCTGCATAAATGCCTCCAGGACCCTTACCGTAGTCGTTCCTATTGCTACTATTTTATTACCTGATCTTTTGGCCTCATTTATTAAACGCGCCTGTGATTTTTCGATATAGTAAGACTCCGTATGTATCTGGTGGTCCTCAATATCAGTAACTGATATCGGTCTGAAAGTATCAAGACCTATATCAAGGATTATCCTGGCAAACAATATCCCCTTTTTTTTAAGACTGGATATCAATTCCTTTGTAAAGTGAAGCCCCGCTGTTGGAGCTGCTGCCGATCCTCCCCTTGAAGCATAAACTGTCTGGTAGCGGTCTTCGTCAAAATTCCTGCCTTTTATATAGGGTGGAAACGGTAACTGGCCGATACTATCAAATATTTCATTTATGCCACAACTAAAAACTACAATAGCTTTTCCATATTCACCTTTTGATAATATTTTTAGATAGTGATCACCCGTGATCACCTTATCTCCTTTTTTTAGTCTTTTAGATGGTTTTAAAAGGACTTCATACTCACTATCTTTACTAGAAATATCTACTTTTTTTAGAACAAAACATTCTATCCGGGCTCCCGTACTTTCTTTTTTACCTAATATTCTACACCTGTTTACACGGCTTTCATTAATAACCAGTACATCACCAGGGCGAAGGTATTTACTAATATTAAAAAAATTGTCATGGATGATACCGTCACTCTTACGGTCCAGTACCATCATCTTTGAATGGTCCCGGAGCGGTAGCGGTTTTTGGGCAATAAAACTCTCAGGGAGTTCATAGTCAAAAAGTTTGGTCTTCATATTCCCCTACAGGGTTGTGATCCAGTTGTCTTAGGAGCTGTCCGAGAACTGGATACTGTCTAACCCTTCGGGCAGTCGCCATTTTTATACATATTTTCGTTTTTCGTCATCGCAGATACCATATCGCTTCTTCCTCAGGTCTTAATCTGTTTAAAAATATCAGCCTGTAAGCTTAAGGTCCCAGTTCTCTAACATGGTCCTGGAATATATCAGAAAAGCTTTTGAGTATCTTCTTTTTTAACCCCGAGGTAATCAAAGGCACTTTTTGTGGCCATTCTCCCCTTAGGGGTCCTTTTTACAAAACCAAGTTGAAGCAGGTATGGTTCATAGACATCTTCAACTGTGTTAACTTCTTCACCTATTGAGGCAGCTATAGTGCTTACTCCTACTGGATCTCCATCAAATTTTATGACCAGGGTATCCAATATCTTTTTATCTATTATATCAAGTCCAAGTTTATCTATATCAAGTTTCGTCAGGGCCTCCTCAGCATTCGTTTCATCAATAATCTCGTCTCCATCAATAAGAGCATAATCACGTACCCTTCTGAGCAGCCTATTAGCTATCCTCGGAGTACCCCTGCTTCTGGATGCCATTACCTTTGCACCTTCTGGTGTTATTTTTAATCCCAGTATCTGTGAGGACCTTATGATGATCTTCATCAAGCTTTCCACATCATAGTAATCAAGCCTTAACAGGACTCCAAACCTGTCCCTCAAAGGGGAAGCAACAAGCCCGGTTCTCGTAGTCGCACCTATGATCGTGAAGGGAGCTATATCTATCCGTATTGATTTAGCCGAAGGTCCTTTGCCTATTATTATATCCAGCTTATAATCTTCCATTGCAGGATAAAGTATTTCTTCAACTGCTCGGTTAAGCCGGTGGATCTCATCTATAAAAAGTACGTCATATTTTTCAAGATTGGTAAGTATTGCAGCAAGATCGCCTGCCCTCTCAATTGCCGGACCGGAAGTTATCCTGAAGTTTACACTCATCTCATTTGCTATTATCTCAGCCAGACATGTCTTTCCCAGACCCGGAGGGCCGGAAAGGATAACATGGTCAAGAGGCTCTTTTCTCTGACAGGCAGAATCGATAAATACCTTAAGATTGTCTATTATTTTCTTCTGACCGACAAATTCAGTTATACGACGGGGTCTGAGACTTTTATCAAGTTCAATATCTTCTTTTTTGGGTTTTGGAGTTATATCGCTGAATTCTTCAGTATTTTCTTCAATTCCTACTATTTTATACCTCCTTTAAGGCTATCTTTAATATCTCCTCAACTTTTTTACCTTCAATATCTTCCGGCTTCATCTTTAGAAGAGCTCTGTTTATTTCTTTGCTATTGTAGCCCAATGTCTTTAAGGCTTGCCTGACTTCAAAGACCTTATCATCTTCCAGGGCACCTCTACTCAAAGGACTTTCAAGCATCTCTTCTTCCTTGAATTTATCCTGAAGCTCCAGTATTATTCTTTCCGCCAGTTTTTTGCCTATCCCCGGTATTCTCCTTACAAGATCCGAGTCCTTTGACATTATCATCCTTTTAAGTTCCACCTGTTCATATATGGTAAGGGCGCTTAAAGCAATTTTTATTGATATTCCTGATACTGCCAGAAGTTTTAAGAAGATCTCTTTTTCTCCAGTGCTAAAAAAACCTACAAGCCTCAAGTCGTCTTCCCTTACATGAGTATGTATGTTGAGCTGTACCTCCTGGCCCTCGCCAGGGATCTTCTCAAAAGTCCGCCCCGATATAAGCACCTCAAAACCAATACCTCCGGTCTCTATTATAATGCTTGAAGGGGCCTTACTTAATACTTTACCTTTTATAATTGCTATCATTATATTTTATATACTTCTACTATTTAATTATTTTAAAGCATCTATTTTATCACGGAACTTATGATTATTTGCATGACATAAAGAGACAGCCATTGCATCCCAGGCATCATCCTTTTTTGGGAAAAAACCATCTTCAGTATTAAGGATTATTTTTAACATATATTTTATCTGTTTTTTTGTTGCTCTTCCATATCCTACTACAGCTTGCTTTATTTCAAGAGGGGTATATTCATATATTTTTAGATTATTCATACTCCCTGCCAGCATAAGGACACCTCTTGCATGCCCTACACTTATTGCAGTCTTGGTATTCGAACTGAAAAACAGCTCTTCTATGGCAAGACAATCAGGTTCAAATTTTTTTATCAGAAGGGACAATTCATTAAAAATATCTTTGAGCCTTACACTCATCATATCGTTTTTACTGGTAATAATACAACTTGAGTATACAGCAAAATATTTACTGCCTTTTACATCAAGTATGCTAACCCCTGTGGTTTCAAGGCCTGGATCTATACCGATTATTCTAAATTCTGTAGCACCCATCACTACCCTTCATCAATGGCCCTTAGGAGTTCATCCGTTATCTCCAGGTTTGAATGAACATTCTGTATATCATCATGTTCTTCCAATGCGCTCACAAGTCTTAATACTTTTTTACCATCATCTTCGGATAATTTAACAGTAGATTTAGGAATAAGTCCTACTTCACTACTAGAAATATTTATTCTATTATTTACTAATTCCTCTTTTATTTTAATGAAATCAGGAGGATCGACTTTGATCTCAAAAATATCCCCGTCTTCCTGTATGTCCTCGGCCCCCGCATCTATTGTCATAAGCATGAACTCTTCTTCATCCTCTACGGAATTGCGGTCTACAAGTATTATGCCTTTCATTTCGAATTGCCAATTGACACTGCCGCTTTCACCAAGATTACCATTGTATTTGCTGAAAGTATTTCTTACATCTGATGCAGTCCTGTTTCTATTCTCGGTAAGTGCCTCTACTATTATGGCTATTCCACCAGGCCCATATCCTTCATAGACCATGCTTTCATAGCTCTCACCTTCTATTTCACCTGTTCCCCTTTTTATTGCACGGTCAATATTTGTCTGGGGCATATTATATTCTTTGGCCTTTGCGATAGCATTAGCCAGGGTTATATTATCTTTAGGATCTGAAACTCCCCCGCCATCCTTTATCGCAATTATTATGCTCCTGGATAATTTTCCGAAAAGATCGCCCCTTTTAGCATCCTCTTTTGCCTTTTTATGCTTTATCGAATGCCATTTTGAATGTCCTGACATATTTACTTCTCCTCTAAATTTTCATTGATCATTTCTATAAAATATTCATGGATCCTTGTATCGTCAGTAAGTTCGGGGTGAAAAGCACATACAAGAATGTTTTTCTCCCGGGCCAGCAGTATCTCATCACCTGATCTGCTAAAGACTTTAACATTTTTTCCAGTATACACTATTTTCGGCGCCCTTATAAAGACAGATTTAAATTCGACCGGTTCAGGTTTGTGATCAAAGTTTATGCTCACAATCTCCTCAAAACTGTCGATCTGCCTTCCGTATGCATTTCTTTTTACTTTCATATCTATAAATCCAAGACCTGTTCCCTTACCAGAAACTTCGGAGGCCAGGATTATGAGACCGGCACATGTACCAAAAATCGGTTTGCCGGATCTCCGAAAATTTTTCAATTTTTCCTTGAACCCATATTTATCCATCAATTTATTTATTGTAGTACTTTCCCCACCGGGAATAATAAGGCCATCAATATTTTCAAGCTGTCGTGTAGATCTTATCTCGGACACGAGGACATCTAAATCCTTAAGCATTTTTATATGTTCTTTAAAATCCCCCTGCAGGGCCAGTACCCCTACATTTATTTTTTTCATCTAGATTTTACCTACCATCCCCTGCCTGCTATTTTTTGTTCTGCGGAAAGCTCATTTACTGCTACTCCACTCATCGGGTTCCCAAGACCTCTGGATATCTTTGCCAGCAGTTCCGGATCACCATAATTAGTAGTAGCCTCAACTACTGCAGCAGCCATCTTTGCAGGATTTTCAGATTTAAAGATTCCAGAACCTACAAATGTACCTTCTGCTCCAAGCTGCATTATCATAGCTGCATCTGCAGGAGTTGCTATCCCCCCGGCTGAAAAGTTTACTACCGGAAGCTTGCCTTCTTTGTGGACATATTCTACCAGGTCATAAGGGGCTCCCATCTCTTTGGCGATACTCATAAGCTCTTCTGTGGGCATGGCGGCAATACGTGCCATCTCATCTTTTATATTCCTCATATGCCTTACAGCTTCTACGACATCGCCTGTGCCTGCTTCCCCTTTTGTCCTTATCATGGCAGCGCCCTCTCCAATACGCCTTAGAGCCTCACCCAGGTTTGTGGCCCCGCATACAAAGGGAACCTTAAATTCCCATTTGTTTATATGGTATTTTTCATCAGCAGGAGTAAGTACTTCACTCTCATCTACATAATCGATACCTATAGCCTGCAGTATCTGGGCCTCTCCAAAATGCCCTATACGTGCTTTTGCCATAACAGGTATTGAGACTGATCCCATAATATCTAAAATAATCTGGGGATCTGTCATCCTTGCGACTCCGCCGGACGCCCTTATATCGGCAGGGATCCTCTCCAGTGCCATAACTGATACGGCCCCTGCATCTTCGGCGATCTTAGCCTGTTCTACAGTAGTCACATCCATTATTACTCCGCCTTTAAGCATCCGGGCAAGACCTGCTTTTACTTTGTAGTTTGATTTTTCCATTTTTTCTTTCATACCTCCATTACTTTGTTGAGACTCCAAGAGACATTTCATTCAGTCTTTTTATCCTTTCCTTTACAGGGGGATGGGAGTTAAATAAACTTTTAAACATCACCCGGGACTTTTCCCCCAGGGGATTACTTATAAATAAATGAGCCGTAGCGCTACTAGCTGTTTTGACTTCACTATTGCTGCTTATTTTTTTTAATGCACTTGCAAGTCCCGGAGGATACCTGCTTATCAGTGCACCTGTCGAATCAGCAAGATATTCCCTGTTTCTGCTGATAGCCATCCTTATTATCATTGCGACAATCGGTGATATGATAATAAATAAAACACCTGCCACCAATACTACTATCGCAATAATACCACCACCTGAACCTTTAGTGGAACGCCTGCCCCTTCCACCGAAAAATAGAAGCCTGGTCATAATATTTGCGATTATTGAGACTATCCCAACAAGGACCACAATAATTGTCCCAAGAAGTATATCGTAATTTTTTATATGTGCAAGTTCATGCGATATAACACCTTTTAATTCTTCATCATTAAGAGTTTCAAGCAATCCCCTGGTAAATACGATTACACCTTTTTTTGGGTTTCTACCGGTTGCAAAGGCATTCATCCCCTGGTCATATATTATGTATATCGCGGGCATGGGAAGTCCGGCAGCAATTGATAACCCTTCCACCATATAATACAATCTGGGATCATCTTCTCTTGAAACAGGTCTTGCTCCTGTCATAGAAAGTACTATCCTGTCACTAAAATAATAGCTTCCAAAGCTGGCAAATAATGCTATCACCAACGCGACCAGCATAAGCGCTACAGAATAAGCCGTTCCCATACCATAGCGGTAATCAAAATACATTCCCACAAAATATCCTATAAGAGACAGAAAAAATACAAATCCTATTATAATAAGTATTGTCTTGGCCCTGTTTTTTGCAATATGTTCATACATCTGACCGTACTATATAAAAGATCTCTATTATTTGTTAAAACTTTACTTTTACAGGTCCTCTGGCTGCTGTATCTTCTATTTCAAAGTAATTCTTTTTAGGAAAACTAAACATTTTTGCAAAAATATTCCCGGGAAATGTCTGTATTCTCGTATTAAACCTCATTACCATATCATTATAAAACTGTCTGGCATATGCGATATTGCTTTCTATCCCATTTAGCTGTTCCATAAGTCTTGAAAAATGAGTATCAGCTTTTAAATTGGGATATCTCTCCGATACTGCAAATAATGATTTTAGAGTATCAGATATCACATTCTCGGCTTTAGCCTGGTCCGTAACTGTTTTTGCATCAATACCCAACTTCCTTGCAGATATTACTTTTTCAAGAGTTTCTTTCTCATGTGCGGCATATCCTTTTACTGTCTCGACTAGATTTGGGATCAAGTCATATCTTTTCCTCAGCTGTACATCTATCTGATGCCAGGAATTATCTACTTTATTTCTCAGCGACACCATTGAATTGTAGGTTCCTATACCAATACCCAGGACCAGCAATATCCCTACAACAATGACTACTATCAAGACGATCAAGCCGACAACCATTGTTTACCTCCAGTATAAAATTTATACAAATCTCAAATTTATCTTATGCTTACAAAATTAACAATTTAAAATTATAATATATTAGCAATTGCAAAAATACAATCATTGTCTTCTAAGAGACTATCCGGGAATTGGATCCTGGTTCCTGGATACCTCTTTTTTACCGTTTTATTTAGTGTTTTTTGCCCTGGGAGCCTGTCCGAAAATTGGTCTCAGTCTTGCAGTCTGATATTTTTATACAGATCAAGACCTGAGGAAGAAGCGATATGGTACCTGCGATGACAAAAAACGTAAATATGTATAAAAATAGCGGCTGCCCGAAGGGTTGGGCAACAAGTCCAGATCCAGTTTTCGGACAGGTTCCCAGTACTTTTTTACACCATACATATTTTATGGTATATTTCTTCTATTGTTTTTTAATGGATTGATTTGAAATACTCAAGTAGTTATTCTCAGGAGGATATTGATGAGCGACAAAGTTGGTTCTAACAATAAAGTAATCGGACTTGTATCAGGAAACGGAGTAGGAAAAACAACGCTTTCAGAATGCTTGCTTTTTAATTCAAAAGCCAATGAAAGACTTGGAAAAGTCGAAGAAAAAAACACTGTTTCTGACTTTAGCCCGATGGAAGAGGTAAAAGGTTTTAGCATAAGCTCAAGCATAATGCACTATAAGTGGAAAGACTTCAATATAAATCTTATTGATTCCCCTGGCTACAGTGATTTTGCAGGTCAGTCTCAATCAACACTCAGGGTTTCTGATAGTGTAATAATGGTTGTTGACGCCAAATCAGGAATCCAGGCACCCACCGAGATCATACTTGAGATGCTTGCCGAGAATCCAAAACCTATGTTTCTAGTATTAAATAAGATGGATCTTGAAAATATAGATTTTTTTAAAACAGTAGATGAAATAAAATCTACCCAGGGCTTAAATCTGGTACCGATAACTATTCCTGTTGGAAGCGGTGAAAATTTTTCTAAGATCATAGATATCCTTCAAAATAAAGCGTATCAGTATAAAGACGGGGCCCCTGCGGGGACAGCAACTGACATTGATGCAGAGATGAAGGACAATATAGACACATACCATAATGCACTCGTTGAATCTATAGTCGAGACCAATGATGAGCTTCTTGATAAATACCTGGAGGGTGAAAAGATCGATAACAGCACTTTGAGCAATGTTTTTAAAAACGCTGTAGTTTCCGGAGAAGTAATACCGGTTTTTACTATATCAGCAGCAAAAAATTTTGGTATTGATCTATTGATGGATTATATCAATAGCCTCCTCCCTTCTTCACTAGAGATACCTCCTGTAAAAGCAAGGACCCTGGGCAAAGAGGAAGATGAAACAGATATTAAACCTTCTTCCGACGGTACGCCCCTTGCTTATGTATTTAAAACCATGGCTGACCCGTATATTGGTAAATTATCCATATTCAGGATTTTCTCAGGCACATTTAAAGCAGGTGATAGCTATAGGGTATCAAGTGAGGAAAAACCTTTTAAGTTTGCTAATCTTTTCAAACTTCAGGGCAAGAAGCAGATCGAAATATCAGAAGCAACATGCGGTGATATTGTTGCAGTCTCAAAATTGATGAAGATATCTAA